>JASLHQ010000168.1 GCA_030152265.1 Savagea sp. | reverse complement strand
TCCATTATCGATGAAATTGCGCCGAGCGTACGCTATGCGGTAGAGCGTGCGGATATTGTCATATTCGCTACACCGGTCAACACGACTGTGAAGCTCTTACGAGAAGCGGAACATTGGACGTTTCGCGATGGTGTAATTGTTACAGATACAGGAAGTACGAAAGTTCCGATCATGGAAGCATCGACTCCTTTAGTAGAACGTGGCATCACATTTGTAGGCGGACATCCGATGGCAGGATCTCATAAAAGTGGGATTGCGGCAGCGAAAGAATTGCTGTTTGAAAATGCGTATTACGTGTTAACGCCTTACGATGATAATCAACAGAACGCTGTTGAGAAATTGCGTCAACTTTTACAACCGACGAAAGCGAAAGTCGTCATCTTAGATGCGTATAAACATGATCGGATGACGGCGATGGTGAGCCATTTCCCACACGTCATCGCATCGAGTCTCGTCGATCGTTTAGCGGAAGAAAAAGAAGAAGAACCGTTCGTCGCGAAATTAGCAGCCGGTGGATTTCGAGATTTAACACGCATCGCTTCAGCAGATCCAAAAATGTGGCGTGACATTACGTTGCAAAACCGCTCAGAATTACTGAGACAAGTCGAACATTGGATGAGGGCGATGGACAATGTGCGGGATATGATTGAACGTGCAGATGCTGAAGAAATTTTTGCATTTTTTGAACGGTCCAAAAAAGTGCGTGATGGCTTACCTTCCACTTTTGCTGGAGCGACTCAAGGTGCGCTTTACATGACGTTCGATTTGCATATCGATATTCCAGACCATCCGGGGTCGATTGCTGAAATTACGAAAGTGCTCGCGGATCATGAGATTAGCATTACGAATATTCGTATCGTCGAAACGAGAACGGATGTGTACGGTATTTTAGTCGTCAGTTTCCAAAATACGGATGACCGTCGTAAAGCTCGCAACGTACTAGAAGAAGAAACAGATTACAGCATGCACATTATTTAATCGAAAGGTGGCGGAAGGAATGGAGACGAAAACGATTCATTTACAAAATGTAACCGTCGATGGAGAAATTGTGATTCCTGGAGATAAATCAATTTCTCACCGCGCGATTATGCTCGGTGCCATCGTATCGGGCAAAACGACAGCTGAAAACTTTTTGACAGGGGAAGACTGTTTAAACACGGCTCAAATATTCCGAGAGCTCGGTGTGCAAGTGGATATTACAGGGACGGACGTTGTCATTGAAAGTGCAGGAGTGCAAAATTGGCAATCTCCCCAACGACCGCTCGACTGTGGAAACTCAGGAACGACCGCTCGCCTATTGCTCGGCATATTAGCAGGCTCTCCTGTAACGGCGACTGTTGTAGGAGATCAATATTTATCAAAACGCCCGATGGACCGTGTTGTCTATCCTTTGCGTGATATGGGCGCTCACATTACATCTGAACAAGAGGATCTCGTGTTGCCGCTCACGGTTCAAGGGACGACATTGCGAGCAGTAGAATATACGCCACCTGTTGCGAGTGCTCAAGTGAAATCAGCGATTTTATTTGCGGGCTTGCAAGCGTCAGGAACGACGGTCGTGCATGAGTTGTCGAAAACACGTGATCATACAGAACGCATGATGGAGCAATTCGGACTGCAAATTAATGAGCAGGAATTGACGGTTGCTTTACGAGGCGGACAAGAGGGAAAAGCAACTCATGTCGTCGTCCCTGGAGACATTTCGTCAGCGGCATTTTTCATCGTCGCAGCATTGATCGCGAAAGCTGGTACAATCACGTTGAAAAAAGTAGGGTTGAATGAAACGCGTACAGGCATTTTAGATGTCGTACAAGCGATGGGAGGACAAGTCGACATCGTTAATCGTTCTACTTCCGTAGGAGAGCCTTACGGAGATCTCGTCATTACAGCTTCTTCGTTAACAGGAACGACGATTGAAGAAGAGGCATTGATGCCGAGATTGATCGATGAATTGCCAATCATCGCCTTACTTGCGACGCAAGCATCAGGCAAAACGGTCATTCGCAACGCAGCTGAACTTCGCGTGAAAGAGACAGATCGTATTACAGCGGTCGCATCTCAATTGAATGCGCTCGGTGCGAATATTGAAGAATTGGAAGACGGTATGATTATTCATGGTCCGACGCCACTTCATGGAGGGGTGATCGACTCTTACGGAGATCATCGTATCGGCATGATGGGCGCGATTGCCGCACTCGTTGCTGATGGACCTATTGAAGTGAAAGATACAGCGTGCATCGCGATTTCTTATCCGCAATTTTTCAAACATCTTGATAAAGTTACCCAATCTTCGTTACAATGAGAGGATGAAAGTGGGTGACGCATAAATGATAGAACAATGGTTGATTGACGGCGAGTTTGAAAAAGTTGATCAATGGTTAGAAGAGAAAGAGCAACAAGGGCGTTTCGATGAGTTGTACGAGGCGTCTGAGTCGCTCATACAATATGGATTTTTTGAGCGGGCAGCGTCTATTTTTCAAGCGATGCGTGCTCATTTTCCACATGAAGCACAATTGTTCGTTGACGAGGCGTCGATGCGTTTTGAATTAGGTGAAGACGATGTCGCACTCGAATTGCTTGAGCATGTTTCTGAAGCGGATGAAGAGTATGTGCAAGCGTTGCTAACATTAGCGGATTATTATGAAGCGAATGGTATGTTAGAGTTAGCGCTCGGAAAGATGGAAAAAGCGTACGAGTTGTTGCCTCATGAACCGATTGTTCAATACGGCTATGCGGAATTGCTCCGCCAAGCAGGAAAACATCGAGAGGCGATTCGCCTATATGAGCAACTATTGCAGTTGAAAGAAAGCGATTTTGATGAGGCGACATTGCTCGGAAGCATGGCGATGACGCTTAGTGAAGGAGCGGCATACGAAGAAGCACTTCCTTACTTCGAGCGATTACTAGACGTAGAAGAGCTTCCAGCGACACAGTTTGCCTTTGCCCATGCGCTATTTCAGACGGAACAATACGAACGAGCAATCGCACCTTTACAGCGAACGATTGAGCTCGATGCGGATTATTATGCAGCGTATACGTTGCTCGGTCAAACGTATGCACAACTCGAAAAAAATAAAGAAGCATATGAAGTGTTCGAGCGTGGCTTAACACGTGATCGATTTGAAAAAGGACTTTATTTAGCAGCAGGAAAAATGGCGATCAAACTCGGTAAGCGCGAAGAAGCTATAAAACATTTTGAAGAAGCGCTCGCACTTGACCCTGAACATTTAGAAGCCCGTTTAAATCTCGCATCCCTTTACGAGTACGAAGAGCGTCATGAAGCGATTGTTGAATTGTTAGCAACCTTTGAAAATAACACACCGCTCATGGACTTTTATTTAGCGAATGCTTATGAGGCTTTAGAGCAGTATGAGAAAGCAGGCACATTATATGCTTCCATTCAAGAAGATTTAAATACGAATGTAGATTATTTGAATCGCTACGCATCTTTTTTAGTAGAGGAAGGAAGGCGAGACGAAGCTTTACCACTCGCTCAAAAATTATTGACGTTAACAGAAGACCCAACGTGGTCTGACTTTGTAGAGAGGATGGCTTACGAAGATGATTTCGACCGTTACGAATGATGCGAAACGTCAATTTATCGCTCAGTTTTTAGAAGAGTATCCGAATCAGCCGAAAGAAGTCGTTTGGTTTTTAAACTATCTATTGTCACCTCTCGGACAACTGGAGCGTGTTCATTTTACTTTGGATGAAGCGGGTTACAATCATACAGCGATCATCGAAGTAGAATCGACAGTTGCGCCTTTTTTATATCGTAAAAATAAATTAGTCACAACCGAGGTGGAACGTGCTTTCCACGGACTTCGTTTATTGGAAGATGAACCGCTTTACATCGAATGTCGTTTCCCCGGTCGTGAATGGAATTTAGCGTATGCTGCTGTATATGAAGAGGACTACGCATTAAAATGCGAGGACGAACAAAATTATAACCGTGTCATTTCGGAAGAGATGTTACGTTCACTCGAGCGACAACAATATGAACAGCGTCTTTTACAGTTGATTGACGAAAGTTTAGATGATCATGACTACGAACGTTTTGTTATGTTACAAAAACAATATACTCGCTTAAAAGGAGACGATTAATATGAATTGGAACGCGCAAGAAGTCGATTTATATATTCAACAGAAGGAGTATATCGACACACTTGTCATCCCGCTCGTGAAAATTGAAGCGACGGCTGAAAAAATGAAAGCGAGTGCCTCAAGTTCGGATTTTTTAATGTATTTAGCGAAGTTTTTAGAAGCGCAGTTTAAAGGGCGCATGATGTTTACACCACCTGTATCGTACACGCCGAGTTTCGATGCTGAACAAATCGTACAGATGATTGCTTCCGATTTCAAAGACTCCGCATTTAAACATACATTTTTCATGACGACGGATCCAACACTAGCAAGCGTTCAATTGGAAGAAGGACAAGTCATTTGGCTTCCATCGATTCCGATTGAAAGCATGGAGCCGAATTTAAAGCAGAAAATTATGGAAGATCAATTACAACAAGTGTTACCGATTTTCACAGAAAAATGGGCGAAATAATTGGTGGAACGAAATAAAATCAAAAATGTTTCATAAATACATGAAAAAAATCGATGATTATGTCCAAAATTTGAAATTTGTTCACAGAAAGAAAAAACGATTTTAAAGTGTGATTGAATTTCATGAAAGATTGATATATCATAGATATGTCCTAGTATTACAATTAGAGAAAATATGTCCGTTGGACTGATTCAAGTAAGAGGAGGGAAATTGATGAGCAGTAAAGTGTCAAGACGCCAATTTTTAAGCTATACGCTTATGGGTACGGGCGGATTCATGGCTTCTGCAATGTTAATGCCGATGGTTCGTTTCGCAATCGATCCAGTATTGCAACCTTCAGCAGACGGAGAGTTAATTCCGACATCGCAAAAAGCGGATGCTTTAACAGAAGAGCCTGTTAAAGTCGACTTTGTCATCAAAGATCGAAAAGACGCTTGGTACGTATCAGACGTTGCTGATTCAGCTTGGGTTTACAAACAAGGTGATGAAATTATCGCTTTGCATCCTACATGTAAACACTTAGGTTGTACAGTAAACTGGGAAGGGGACGACAAGAATCCAAACCGATTCTTCTGTCCTTGTCACGATGGACTTTATGAGAAAAATGGTCAAAACGTAGCGGGAACGCCACCACTTGGTCCACTTGATCAATATGAAGTTGAAGTCGTAGACGGTTTCGTATACTTAGGAAAAGTAGTAGAAAATCAATTAGTATAATTTAAGTTAGGGGGTACGACCGCAGTGCTAAACAAAATTTATGATTGGGTTGATGAACGGTTAGATATCACACCAATTTGGCGTGACATTGCTGACCACGAAGTACCTGAGCACGTAAACCCTGCACATCATTTTTCTGCATTTATTTATTGTTTCGGAGGATTAACGTTTTTCGTTACGGTAATTCAGATCTTATCAGGTATGTTCTTAACGATGTACTATACACCAGACATCGAGAACGCTTGGAAATCTGTTTACTATCTCCAAAATGAAGTTGCATTCGGTGAAATTGTGCGCGGTATGCACCACTGGGGAGCGTCACTTGTTATCGTGATGATGTTCCTACATACATTACGTGTATTCTTTACAGGTTCATACAAGAAACCACGTGAGCTTAACTGGATCGTTGGAGTATTAATCTTCGTAACGATGCTCGGTTTAGGTTTCACAGGTTATTTACTCCCATGGGATATGAAAGCTCTCTTCGCTACGAAGGTAGGTATTGAGATTGCTGGTTCTGTTCCATTTATCGGAGATCAAATTAAAATTCTCCTCGCTGGAGATGATGTAATTTTAGGTGCTCAAACATTGACACGTTTCTTCGCGATTCATGTATTCTTCTTACCAGCTGCTTTGCTTGGATTACTCGCAGCTCACTTTATCATGATCAGAAGACAAGGTATTTCAGGTCCTCTATAGGATTCACTTGAAGTATAATTTTACAAACGCATCACAACAAATTCTGACATTATTTATAAGGAGGGGACAACATGCAACGCGGAAAAGGTATGAAATTCGTTGGAGATTCTCGTATTAAAGCAGAAGGCCGTATGGTCAATATGCCGAAAGATTACTCGGAATATCCAGGAAAAACGGAAGCATTCTGGCCAAACTTCTTGCTTAAAGAATGGATGGTTGGGGCTGTATTCCTCATCGGTTATTTAATCCTTACAGTTGCACATCCGTCACCACTTGAGCGTCAAGCGGACCCGACGGATACAGCATATATCCCTGTTCCAGACTGGTATTTCTTATTTATGTATCAATTACTTAAATATGAATTTGCTTCAGGTCCATGGAACGTAGTAGGGGCAATCGTTATGCCAGGACTTGCGATCGGAGCACTCATGCTCGTACCATTTATGGATACGACGAAAGAGCGTCGTCCATCAAAACGTCCATTACCAACGGCATTTATGTTACTCGCATTCGCTTCAATCTTCTACTTAACGTGGGAGTCAGTTGTTAACCACGACTGGGAAGCAGCAGCACGTCAAGGAGCGATCGTTGAAGAAGTAGAGTTCGACGAAAACTCTGAAGGTTACCAAATTTACGCTGGTGCGTCATGTATCGGCTGTCACGGTGACTCATTCCAAGGTGGTTTAGGTGACCCGCTCGTTAATAACGGTCTTACAGTCGATGAGATTAAAGAAATCGTCATTAACGGTCGTGGCGACATGGCACCTGGATTATTCGATGGTTCAGACGAAGAACTTGAAGTTTTAGCTGAATTTATCGAAAGTTTAAATCAATAATTTCAAAAAGATGCTAGGGTTCTAGCATCTTTTTTTGTTTAAGGAGAACGAATTATGACAGTCATTCAATGGATTCGCCTCGTCTTATTTTCTCGTCCTTTTCTTCACGTATTGCTGTACATTAATTTATTCGGTACGATTTATGGATACATTTGGTATATGCCGCAACTTGAAAAGACGGAGCCTCTTTTTTGGTTGTTCGTTCCAGATAGTCCGACCGCTAGTTTGTTTTTTACGATTGCAATTCTCGGTTGGTTGCTCCACAAACCATTTAAATTAATGGAAGCGCTCGCAGTGGTGACTTTGTTTAAATATGGTGTGTGGGCGGTTGTTATGAACTTGCTCACGTATTGGGAAACAGGCTATTTGCATTGGACAGGTTGGATGCTCGTCGCTTCTCACGGTGCGATGGCGATTCAAGCTCTCCTTTATGCACGCAATTATTCGTACGGAATTGTGCACATAATCATTGCAGCGATTTGGACATTGCACAATGATGTGATTGACTACGTATTCGGCCAAATGCCGGTTTATTATGACATTATGAAATATAGTGCGCAAATTGGATATTTCACATTTTGGCTATCGATTGTCTCCATTGCGATTGCCTACATCATTTGGCATAAAAATGATGAGCGTGAAACAGCTGAAAAAGTTGCGAATTCAACGGTCACAAGATAAAATAATAGTATAGAAGAATAGGAGGTATACGCCTTATGTTTTGGATTTACTTTATCGCCATATTAGCGTTGCCGATTTATGCTCAAATGAAAGTAAAATCAACGTACAATAAGTATTCAAAGGTACGTTCTACTTCAGGCATGACAGGGGCACAAGTGGCAAGACGTATTTTAGATGAGAATGGATTGTACAACGTAAAAGTTGTTCGTCATGAAGGTTTTTTATCAGACCATTACAATCCGATAACGAAAGTCGTCGCACTTTCCCCACATAACTACGATGAACCATCTGTCGCAGGTACTGCCGTAGCGGCACACGAAGTAGGCCATGCGATTCAAGATGCGGAAGCTTATAAATTTTTAGTATTCCGTCATAAAATGGTACCTGCTGTAAACTTAACGAGTAATGCATCATGGATTTTTATTATGATGGGATTATTCTTTTCAAGTATGAACTCTTTACTTTGGGTCGGGATTGCGATGATGAGTATTGGAGTCATTTTCCAACTTGTCACATTACCGGTTGAATTCGATGCTTCGAATCGAGCGATGGATCAAGTCGTTCAACTCGGAATTATTAGACAAGAAGAAGAGCCACATGCGAAAAAAGTGTTAAGTGCAGCGGCGATGACATACGTTGCAGCTGCAGCAGTTGCAGTATTAGAACTAGCACGTCTCATTTTAATCGCAACGAATCGTGACTAACAATTGGGAGTCCGTCCGGAATGGGCGGACTTTTTTTCTAAGGAGAGATGACATTGACACGGACGATGGAAGAAATGCAAGATGCAGTAGATGTTTATATTTCACAATTTGAAGAAGGATATTTTCCACCGATGGAATTGCTTGCGCGTTTGCAAGAAGAGCTCGGTGAATTAGCTCGTGAAATTCAACATATGTACGGTATGAAAAAGAAAAAAGATACGGAAGCGATTCGCTCGTTGGAAGAAGAGATAGGCGATTTATTATTCGTTTTAATTTGCCTAGCAAATCGTGAACAAATTAATTTAGATATGGCGCTCGGTCGCGTAATGGATAAATTTGCGACACGCGATGCAGATCGTTGGACGAAAAAGGGGGATGTCAAATGATTAAAGTAGCAATTGCAGGAATTCGAGGACGAATGGGTAAAACAGCTTTTGAGGCGATTCAAGCGACAGAAGGGATGGAAGTTGTCGCGGCATATGATTACAAACATGAAGGGAAACAATTCGATGGAGTCGATGTTGTAGAAAGAGGCGGCGTACCATTTTATTCGTCAATGGCACAACTCGTACAAGAAACGACACCGGACGTCTTTTTTGACGTGACAAGACCGAACGTCGTCTTTGAAAACGTCATGGAAGCGTTAAAACATCAATTACATATCGTTGTCGGGACGAGTGGTTTAACGGAAGCGTCGCTCGATCAAATTCGAGCGCAAGCCGAACAACATAATAAAAATGTCATCATCGCACCAAACTTCTCAATCGGTGCCGTATTGATGATGAAGTTTTCCCAAATGGCTGCGAAGTTTATGCCAGATATTGAAATTATCGAAATGCATCACAATCAAAAAGTCGATGCGCCAAGTGGAACGGCAACGAAGACAGCGCAGCTAATACAAGAAGTGCGCGAACCTCATACACAAGGAGCTCCTGGCGAAGTGGAAGATTTAAAAGGAGCGCGCGGAGCAGATATCGAAGGAATGAAAATTCATAGTGTCCGCTTGCACGGTTTACTTGCGCATCAGCAAGTATTGTTCGGAAGCGCAGGTGAGTTATTGACAATTCGTCACGACTCATTCGACCGAGAAAGTTTCAAACAAGGAATCGTTTTATCGGTAGAGCGCGTATTAGAAGTAGATCAATTCGTTTACGGATTGGAGCAAATTTTGTTACAAGATTAAACTGAGGTGAAGTGAGATGAAACGATTGAACGTAGGAGTAATTTGTTATCCTACTGTAGGAGGTTCAGGCGTAGTCGCGACTGAATTAGGAAAGAAAATGGCTAGTCGCGGACATACGATGCACTTCATCGCATCCGAACAACCATTTCGATTAACGGAGTTGACGGAGCACTTGCAATTTCACCCAGTGAAAATTGAAGATTATGCAGTATTTCAATATCCTCCTTACGATATCGCATTAGCGAATAAAATTTCGCAAGTGATTGTACAGGAGAAGTTAGATGTATTACATGTGCATTACGCAATGCCTCATGCGATCGCAGCGGCACTCGGTCGTGATATGGCGAAAAGCGACATTCCAATCATTACGACATTGCACGGAACGGATGTGACAATTTTAGGAGCGAAAGAAAGTTTAAAAGATACAGTTCGTTACGGAATTGAACGCTCGACGATAACGACAGCTGTGTCGGACGGTTTAAAAGAAGAAACATATGAAGTTATCCAACCTAATGCACAAATTGAAACAATTTACAATTTCATCGATGAGGAGACGTATTATGTGAATCGTAAAAACCGTCCGAAGATTCGAGAAGAATTTGAAATATCATCGGGACAGCCTCTCTTTATTCACATTTCTAATTTCCGAGAAGTGAAGCGAATCGATTATATTTTAGATAGTTTTGCCCATATTTTAACAGAAGTAGACGCCCACTTATTACTCGTCGGTGACGGGCCTGAACGTGAAACGATGGAGCGTTACGTTAAGCAATTAAATATTTCGACTTCGGTAACATTTACAGGAAAGCGTCAAGATACGAATGATTTATTAAATGCATCGGACATGATGTTACATTTATCTGATAAGGAAGCGTTCGGACTTGTTATTTTAGAAGCATTTGCTTGTGGATTGCCAGTTATCGCTACAAATATCGGTGGTATTCCAGAAGTGGTCACTCATGGACAGAACGGATATCTCGTTGAATTAGATGAACCAGAACGAGTTGCTCGATACGCTTTACAGTTATTAGAGCCGACACAGTACGCACAGTTTTCACGAGAAGCTCTGCATACGGCTCAAACAAAATTTAACTGTGAACATATCGTCGATCAATACGAAGCGTTATATGAGAAGGTGACAACCGATGTTTAAATGGGAGACGAAAGGTAGTCGATTCGTCATTGAACGATTGCTTGAAGCGGGATATGAAGCGGTGTACGTCGGAGGAGCGGTACGCGATATCGCACTCGGTTTAACACCGAAAGATATCGATATTGCGACCGCTGCTACACCAGAAGAGATTGAAGCTTTATTTCATCGCACGATCGATGTCGGCAAAGAACACGGAACGATTATCGTATTAGTCGGAGAAGAACAGTTAGAAGTGACGACGTATCGTTCTGAATCGACATATTCTGACCATCGCCGTCCAGATGATGTCACTTTTGTGCGTTCTTTGCATGAAGATTTGAAGCGTCGCGACTTTACGATGAACGCGATGGCGATCGACCACCGAGGCCAGTGGATCGATCCATTTGACGGATTGCGACATATTCAAGAGCGAACGATTCAAGCGGTCGGTCAGGCGGATGAACGCTTTGAAGAAGATGCTCTACGCATGATTCGAGCGGTTCGCTTTGTCAGTACATTAGGCTTTACGGTTGAAAGTGAAACGCAGCGAGCGATGCAAAAACATGCGTCGCTCATCTCTTATCTTGCAATGGAGCGCATTAAACAAGAATTCGACAAAATGTTTCGAGGAGAACATCTCGTTCAAGCTCTTCATCTTTTATATGAAACAGGTTTGCATCGCTATTTACCGGCAAGTCAAGAAGAAATCTCTTTGCAACCTTTCTCACTCGTTCAACAACCGATTGAAGGTTGGGTTCTTTGGGCGAAATGTCATCATTTGACGAGTGCGGACGTAGCGAAAGCTTATAAATTGTCTAAAAAAGAAAGAGAAGCGATTGAGCGTTATTTAACATTAGCGCAGGAACGAGAATGGACATTGTGGACCGTCTATCACTATTCATTAGAAGAATTACTTTTTATCCGTCGTTTAAATGAACGTCCAGAAACGGAACAACAGTTGCGACAAATGAAAGTGCAGTTACCGATTCAATCCAAACGAGATCTCGCTTTCGATGGAAAAGATGTGAAGCGATATTATCCAAATTGTCGCGGTAAAAATATCGGTCAACTTTTGGAAGAAATCGAACGAGCTGTCGTTTTACGAAAAGTCTCCAATGATACGGAAGAAATTATAGAATGGGTGAATGAACATGTCTACGAAAGATTATGTACTAAATAAATTATTAAGTGCGAACGGCCAAGCGATTTCTGGGCAAGATATCGCAGATGAATTAGAAGTGAGTCGTACGGCAATTTGGAAATGTGTAAAAGAACTTGAGGAAGAAGGATATTCCATCGAGTCGATCCGCAAAAAAGGATATGTTTTGCACGACAGTCCTGATGTTCTACATGAAGCGCACATTACGCCGTATTTAAAGACAGAACAATACGGTCGAAATTTAATTATTTTTGACGAAGTAGAATCAACGCAGAAAATCGCCCATGATGAAGCGCAACAAGAAGTTCCGAACGGCACGCTCGTCATTGCGGACAGTCAAACAGGCGGTCGCGGTCGTTTAGCGCGTACATGGTATTCAGCACGCGGCAAAGGTATATGGATGAGTTTAATTGCTCGACCTAATTTATCAATTGAACAAGCGCCACAACTTACTTTAGTAACGGCTGTCGCAATTATTCAAACATTAAAAGAAGTGACCGGATTAGAAGCCCAAATTAAATGGCCGAACGACATTTTATTAAATGGTAAAAAAATTACAGGTATTTTGACGGAATTACAAGCAGACCCAGACCGTATTCAAGCGGTCATTATCGGAATCGGAATGAATGTTAATCAACAAGAAGCAGAGTTCGAAGATGAAATTACATCGATTGCGACTTCTTTACGCATTGAATCGGGTAAGAAGTGGGAACGTGCGGAAATTATCGGTGAACTTATGAATCAACTAGAAAAATATGTTCACATGTATGAAACACATGGCTTTTCTCCGATTAAAATGCTGTGGGAAAGTTACTCAGTGACGATTGGAAAAAAACTTACAGCGCACATGGTGAACGAAACATTGCGCGGTGAAGCGATTGGAATTAGCGAAAATGGCTTATTGCAATTGAAGCTTCGAGACGGTTCCATTCGCTCGATTTATTCTGCAGATATTGAATTTGATTAAAAGCATTGACGTAACGTCATATAGGTGGTAATATCTTTATGTTACTGTTTGTAGCACCCGTGCTACAACCGCACTTCATTAGGTTTGAAGAAGTGTCGAAAGAACACCTAATAAGGCGAGTCTGAGTATAAGAGGAGGTGCAATTATGTACGCAATCATTGAAACTGGTGGAAAACAAGTTAAAGTAGAACAAGGTCAAGAAGTTTACATCGAGAAATTAAACGGTGAAGCTGATGAAACGATCACGTTTGACAAAGTATTATTCGTAGGTGGAGACAATGTTAAAGTTGGTGCTCCATACGTAGAAGGTGCTTCTGTTACAGCGAAAATCGTAAAACAAGGCCGCGCTAAAAAACTTACGGTTTACAAATATAAGCCGAAGAAAAACTACAGCCGTAAACAAGGTCACCGTCAACCATACACAAAAGTAGTTATCGAAGGAATTAACGCATAATGATTTCTGTAATCGTTGAGCGTGATGAATTTGATCGCATCACATCTTTTGAAATGAGTGGACATGCCGATTATGCTGAACATGGGAAAGACTTAGTTTGTGCAGGCGCTTCAGCTGTATCGTTCGGTGCAGTAAATGCGGTTTATGCGTTAACGAAAGTCGAGCCAATTATCGAACAAGGTCGCGAGGGTGGATACCTTAAAGTATCATTTCCGAAGACTGCTGAAGATGAGCGTGTTCAGACAATTATCGAAGCGATGATTATCGCTTTGCAAACCATTGAAACAGATTATCACGAACATATAAAAATATCTCAAAGTAGGTAGGAGGTGGCACGAATGTTACGTTTAGATCTTCAGTTCTTCGCATCTAAAAAAGGAGTCGGTTCTACTAAGAACGGTCGTGACTCAGAATCAAAACGTCTTGGCGCAAAACGCGCAGATGGACAATTCGTAACAGGTGGTTCAATTTTATACCGTCAACGCGGTACGAAAATTCACCCAGGTGAAAACGTTGGCCGTGGTGGCGACGATACACTTTTCGCTAAAGTAGACGGAGTCGTTCGTTTCGAACGTCTTGGTCGCGACAAGAAAAAAGTTAGCGTTTATCCTGTAGCACAGGAAGCGTAATGAAAGAGCTGCACATCGCAGCTCTTTTT
Organism: Savagea sp.; assembly: GCA_030152265.1. Classification (GTDB taxonomy): domain Bacteria; phylum Bacillota; class Bacilli; order Bacillales_A; family Planococcaceae; genus Savagea. The sequence goes on along the minus strand of JASLHQ010000168.1, from coordinate 7,499 downwards.
TTCTCGACAAAAATAGGTCATATAGTGGTATACTATGGAGTAGTAAATACATCCGTCTATTTGTGACGGACAGAAGGAGGCGAACAGTATGTTTGTCGATCACGTTACCGTCTTCGTTAAAGGTGGAGATGGTGGAGATGGAATGGTAGCATTCCGTCGAGAAAAGTACGTCCCGTATGGAGGTCCAGCAGGGGGCGATGGAGGCTTAGGAGCGAACGTCGTTTTCGAAGTGGATGAAGGGCTACGTACATTGATGGATTTTCGATATCAAAGACATTTTAAAGCGCCCCGTGGAGAACACGGAGGCAGTAAAAATAAACACGGAAGAGCCGGGGAAGATATGATTATCCCGGTACCTCCGGGAACAGTCGTTAAAAATGCAGAGACAGGCATCGTCATTGCAGACCTTGTCGAACATGGACAGCGCGCGATCATCGCAAAAGGTGGACGTGGCGGTCGAGGAAATAGTCGTTTTGCGACACCTCAAAACACAGCACCTGAACTTTCTGAAAAAGGAGAGCCGGGAGAAGAGCTCAATGTGACACTGGAATTGAAAGTGCTCGCAGATGTCGGTCTTGTCGGATTCCCAAGTGTCGGGAAATCTACATTACTTTCTGTCGTCTCACGCGCGAAACCTAAAATTGCAGATTATCACTTTACGACGCTTGTACCGAATCTCGGATTAGTCGAAACGGATGATCATCGCAACTTCGTTATGGCAGACTTACCAGGTTTAATCGAAGGAGCGCATGAAGGAGTCGGCTTAGGACATCAGTTTTTACGCCATATTGAGCGTACACGTGTCATCGTGCACGTCATCGATATGTCAGGTTTAGAAGGCCGCGATCCGTACGAAGATTACAAAACGATCAATGCGGAATTAGAAGCGTACAACTTACGCTTATTAGAACGCCCTCAAATTATCGTCGCAAACAAAATGGATATGCCAGACGCGGAAGAAAATTTAGCGAAATTTAAAAAAGAGCTCGATGATGAAACGATTCGTATCGTCCCACTGTCAGCGTTGACACGCACAGGGGTGAACGAACTGCTCTTTGCGATTGCCGATTTACTTGAAGTGACAGAAGAATTCCCACTTTATGAAATTGGACAAGATGAGGAGAATGAATCTGTCCTTTATCGTTATGAAGGAGATGTGGAAGACTTCGTCATCGGTCGTGACGATGATGGTGCTTACGTATTATCAGGCTACACGATTGAACGTATGTTCAAAATGACCGATTTCAACTTCGATCAATCGGTGCGTAAATTCGCGCGTCAAATGCGTGCACTCGGTGTCGATGATGCATTGCGTGAACGTGGAGCCGAAGACGGAGATATCGTTCGTATTTTAGATTTTGAATTTGAATTTATTGAATGATCTATCGACATTCAGAAAGGGGAAGTCGATGAAGCTTACAGGGGAAGGTCAATATTATTTAATTCATGAGACAGTACTGACGGAATCGATGCAAAAAGTGCTCCAAGTGAAGCAATTGCTCGCGAGTGGTGAAGTGACGACCGTACAAGAAGCGACACAACTTGTCGGTCTATCGCGAAGCGCTTATTACAAGTATCGCGACACGGTATTTCCGTTTGAATCGATCGCGAGAGAACGGGTCATTACGATTTTCATTCAATTAGAAGATCAAAAAGGCTCGCTAGCGACGATTTTACGAACCGTATCGGAAGCGAAATGTAATGTGCTGACGATTCATCAGACGATACCGGTTCAAGGGAGAGCGAACGTAACATTATCACTTGATGTTACGGAAGTTCAACCGTCCCTTGAGCAATTTATTCGGCAGTTAAAATCAGCGCCATTTATCGATTCGGTACATTTAATTAGTTCCGGTGCTTTGTAAGAAAAAGGGGGAATTCCATTGACTACGTATGTCCCGAGCGTTGCTTACTTAGGTCCAGAAGCATCGTTCTCACACGTTGCCGCAAGTCGTTTTTTCGGAAAAGAAGGGCTCGTCCCACATCCGACAATTCCAGATTGTATTGAAGCGGTAGCGAAAGGGAAAGTTGCTTATGCGATTGTCCCGTTAGAAAATGCTTTAGAAGGCTCTGTGCCCTTAACGATTGACTATTTGTTTCACGGTAGCGATTTATTTATGACGGCGGAAGTGAAGTTGCCGATTGAGCAACATTTACTCGTACACCCTCAAAATGCGGAACGAGTGAAAGAAATCGATTCGATTCAATCGCATCCTCATGCGCTAGCACAATGTCATAAATATTTTCAATACCATTACCGAGGAGTTCCGCTCATTCAAAAAACATCTACTGCGGAAGCAGCGCGTTACGTATCGGAACATCCTGAAGAAAATATTGCAGCAGTCGCGAACCAACTTGCAGCAAAAACATACGACTTACACGTGGCGGAAGAAAGAATTCATGATTTTCATTTCAACCATACACGCTTTGTCGTCCTTTCATTGCGCAAAGAAAGGTTCGAAAAAATCGGTCGCAGTCCAGAACCGAAAACGACATTGATGATTCGTTTACCAGAAGATGATGAATCAGGGAAACTTCATCAAATTTTAAGCGTGTTCGCTTGGCGACGTCTCAACTTGAGTAAAATTGAATCGAGACCGTTAAAAACAGGACTCGGTAATTACTTCTTCATCGTGGATGTCATGGAGGACGAAATGAATCCGATGATGCAAGGAGCTTTTGAAGAATTAGCAGCCCTCGATTGTACAATTCAATCGTTCGGCACTTACTACGTATATGATTATTCATAATCAATCAAGGAGGAAATAAGAATGGCAGGACATTCAAAGTGGAATAACATTAAGGCGCGTAAAGGCGCACAAGATGCGAAACGGGGAAAGATTTTCCAAAAGATGTCGCGTGAAATTTACGTGGCGGCAAAAGCAGGAGGCGCAGACCCGACGACGAATGCGACACTCCGCCTTGCCATTGAAAAAGCAAAAGGTGCAAACACACCGAATGACGTCATTAACCGTGCGATTGATAAAGCGACAGGTGCAAACTCGGACGAGCATTATGACGAGATTGTATATGAAGGCTATGGTCCAAACGGTGTTGCCATTTTAGTATACACATTAACAGAAAATCGTAATCGTACTGCTACGAACGTACGTGTCGCATTTAATAAAAATCACGGTAGCTTAGGAGAAACAGGATCTGTTAGCTACATGTTCAACCGTAAAGGACGTATTATGATTGAACGCACGGACGATATGGATGAAGATACAGTGATGATGACAGCACTTGAAGCAGGAGCAGAAGATATCGAATCGTCAGAAGATGGTTTTGAAATTGTGACAGAACCAGGCGATTTAATTGCTGTAAAAGAAGCATTAGAAGTAGAAGGTTTTGAATTCGCTTCATCTGAGGTAGAAATGATTCCGAACTTATACGTTGAATTAAGCGGTGAACCAGCGGAACAATTCCAACAGTTAATTGACGCACTCGAAGATGATGACGATGTTCAGGACGTTTTCCACAATGCGGAAGTTAACGAATAAGACACAATTTCATGAGTGACTGAAACTGATGGATATCCGATGAAATAATGGGATAGAACACTTTCTTTTATTATTTTAGTTAATAATAAGAAAGTGTTCTATTATTTTTATGGACAAAAGTTTGAAAATTTTGATATTTATTGGTATAGTAGTTAATATGAAGAGAGGCGGTGAATAGACATGGCGAAAGATAAAAAAGCAAAAAAAGAAGAGCTCGAAAAAGTAGCGAAAGCGAAAAAAGAGGACAAGAAGAAAGATAAGAAGCAAGACAAAAAGAAAGACAAGAAAAAAGAAACGAAAAAAGCTGACAAAAAAGAGAAGAAAAAAGAAACGAAGAAAGATAAGAAGAAAGGGAAGAAAAACAAAAAGAAATAATACATACTGTTGACTACCTTTTTAAAGTAGACGAAGTCGAATGGACTCCGTCTACTTTTTTGTTTTTTTCTAAGAGAAAATATGTTCTTATGCTATAATAGAACGGATAATGAAGAAGCAGGTGAAAGTTCGTGTACGATTATATAAAAGGAAAAATTACAGAAGTACATCCAGAGTATGTAACACTAGAATGTCGAGATATCGGCTATAAATTACAAACGCCGAATCCATTTGCGTTTCATGTAGACGAAGAAATTATTAAAGTGTACACACATTTGCATGTACGAGACGATATTCATAGCTTGATCGGTTTTCAATCGATTCGTCAGCGTCAATTGTTTGAAAAGCTCATCACCGTATCCGGTATCGGACCTAAAGGTGCTTTAGCTATTTTAGCGAACGGTATTCCAGAACAAGTCGCAGAAGCAATTGAACGAGAAGATGAGAAGTTTCTCGTTCAATTCCCAGGTGTCGGCAAAAAAACCGCTCGCCAAATGATTTTAGACTTAAAAGGAAAACTCGATCATCTATTTGGAGATTTATTTGAGCCAAATGAAGCGCCATCACTCGCTTCCAACTATGCATTAGAAGAAGCGATGCTCGCATTGCAAGCACTCGGTTATTCAGAACGAGAATTGAAAAAGATCGAAACGACATTGCAACAACAAGAAATGACGACAGAAGCGTATATGAAAGAAGCATTACGCCTTTTAGTGAAACAATCGTAAAGAGAGGAGCGTCTTCATGGAAGAACGTATGATGTCAACGGAAGAATTGCCAGCAGAACAATTGCTTGAACAATCAATTCGTCCTCAACTGTTGGACGATTATGTCGGACAAGAAAAAGTGAAGACGAGTTTGCGAGTGTTCGTCGAAGCAGCGATGCAACGTCAAGAAAGTTTAGATCACGTTTTATTGTACGGTCCACCTGGGCTTGGAAAAACGACGATGGCTGCAGTCATTGCGAATGAAATGAATGTCAATATGAAGACGACGAGCGGTCCGGCAATTGAACGCCCAGGAGATCTTGCCGCAGTCGTTTCTTCATTGGAGCCGGGAGATGTTTTATTCATCGATGAAATTCATCGGTTGCATCGTTCTGTAGAAGAAGTATTGTATCCAGCGATGGAAGACTTTTGTTTAGATATTATGATTGGAAAAGGACCTACTGCACGTTCGGTACGCTTAGATTTACCACCCTTTACCTTGATTGGAGCGACGACGCGTGCAGGTCAACTGTCGGCACCACTTCGCGACCGTTTCGGAGTGCCGTTACGCCTTGAGTATTATGACGTCGATGCCTTACAACAAATTGTCGAGCGCAGTGCGAATCTCTTTGATGTGCCGATTGAAAAAGAAGCAGCGTATGAAGTAGCGAGACGCTCGCGAGGGACGCCACGTATTGCGAACCGATTGTTGCGCCGTGTGCGAGATTTTGCAGAAGTGCGTGGCGACGGAACGATCACGTTTACGATTGCGAAAGAAGCATTGGAATTGTTGCAAGTGGATTCTTATGGGTTGGATGATATTGATCACCGCTTAATACGTCATATGATAGAGCACTTTGGTGGCGGTCCTGTTGGCTTAGATACACTTGCTGCAACAATTGGAGAAGAAGCGATTACGATTGAAGATGTGTATGAACCATATTTACTGCAAATCGGATTTTTGCAAAGGACTCCGCGTGGAAGGGTCGTTACGATGACAGCTTATGATCATTTAGGGATCCCATATCCAGAAAAATAAAGAATAGGTGGATTTTATTATGAACGTCAAAGATTTTGATTTTGAATTACCAGAAGAGCTCATCGCTCAAACCCCTTTGAAAGACCGTACAGCAAGCCGTCTCATGGTTGTCGATCGAGACAATGGAGAATTAACACATACGACATTTGAAACGGTGTTGGATGAATTGCAAAGTGGCGATGTGCTCGTTCTGAACAATACGAAAGTGCTCCCTGCCCGTTTATTCGGCACGAAAGATACCGGTGCGCATATTGAAATTTTATTGTTGAAAGAAGTGGGAGACGATACGTGGGAAACGCTCGTTAAACCAGCGAAACGTGTGAAAGTAGGAGCGGTCGTCGAATTCGGAGACGGTCGCTTAAAAGCGACATGCACGCACATTACAGAAGAAGGTGCGAGACATTTCAAAATGTCGTATGATGGTATTTTTTACGAAATTTTAGATGAACTTGGTGAAATGCCACTTCCACCATACATTACAGAAAAATTAGATGAACAAGATCGTTATCAAACAGTATTTGCGAAAGAGCGCGGTTCAGCAGCAGCTCCGACAGCTGGTTTGCATTTCACAGATGAATTGTTAGCAAAAATTGAAGCGAAAGGTGTTCATATCGCATTCGTCACATTGCATGTCGGGCTCGGAACATTTCGGCCAGTGAGCGTTGACTCCATTGACGACCACGTCATGCATTCTGAATATTACGTCGTGACGGAAGAAGCGGCAACAACGATTGAAGCAGCACGTAAGGCGGGGGGGCGCGTCATCGCGGTCGGCACGACGAGTTGTCGAACGTTGGAGACGGTAGCAAGTGCTCACGATGGTCGCATTGTCGCGAGCAGTGGTTGGACGGATATTTTCATTTATCCAGGATATACATTCCGTGCAATCGATGGTCTCATTACAAATTTCCACTTGCCTCAATCGACTTTGCTCATGCTCGTTTCTGCTTTAACGACGCGCGATATGATGATGCATGCGTATGAAGAAGCAGTGCGTGAAAAATATCGTTTCTTCAGTTTTGGAGATGCGATGATGATTCGAAAGAAAAAGGAGTTAAATTAAATGGTTATTCGCTACGAACATATTAAAACATGTAAACAGACAGGAGCGCGACTCGGAATCGTCCATACACCACACGGTTCATTTGAAACACCGGTGTTCATGCCAGTCGGTACGCAAGCGACAGTGAAGGCGATGTCTCCTGAAGAAATGAAAGAAATTGGAGCAGGCATTATTTTAAGTAACACGTATCATTTATGGTTGCGCCCGGGCACGGAAGTGATTGAACAAGCAGGTGGTTTGCATAAATTCATGAATTGGGACCGTCCGATTTTAACAGATTCAGGTGGATTCCAAGTGTTCAGTTTAAGTAAATTGCGCGATATTAAAGAAGAAGGGGTGCACTTCCGCCATCACTTAAACGGAAGCAAACTATTTTTAAGCCCGGAAAAAGCGATGCAAATTCAAAACGTGCTCGGTTCAGATATTATGATGGCATTCGACGAATGTCCTCCTTACCCTGCAACATATGATTATATGAAAAAATCAGTAGAGCGTACGAGCCGATGGGCGGAGCGTTGTTTAGAAGCGCATGAACGAAAAGATGCGCAAGCGTTATTCGGAATCGTGCAAGGGGGAGAATATGAAGATCTTCGCGTGCAAAGTGCGAAAGATTTAGTATCTCTCGACTTCCCAGGATATGCGATTGGCGGTCTGTCTGTCGGAGAGCCGAAAGAAGTAATGAATCGCGCATTAGAATTTACAGTTCCGCATTTGCCAGCGGATAAACCACGTTATTTAATGGGAGTCGGAACACCGGACTCTTTAATCGATGGAGCGATTCGCGGCATCGATATGTTTGACTGTGTGTTGCCGAC
>JASLHQ010000152.1 GCA_030152265.1 Savagea sp. | reverse complement strand
TCTCCCGCACGGAATTCTGGGTGATCTGTGCGTAATTGGTCTTTTGTAATATCTGCGAGTAATTGTTGCATGTATAATCTCTCCTATTTCCTCCGACGCTCTTACACGTGAAATCTTGTAGCGGAACATCAGGTAATATGCACTTTCACATAAAAGTACATTTTTGAATATACCATAATTATTACTTTTCTTCAAGCTCTTTTTTTATTTGGTGTAACATTTCACGATCTCGTTTTGTGAGCGGATATGTTTCGAGTAAATCAGGGCGACGTTTGTATGTGCGCTTTAAAGACTCGTACTGACGCCACTCAGCGATTTTTGCATGGTTTCCCGACAACAGTACGTCTGGAACGCGGAGCCCTCTAAAGTCCGCTGGGCGCGTGTAGTGTGGATACTCTAACAAACCTGTTGAAAACGAATCGTCCTCGTGGCTTTCTCGCTTGCCGATCGCATCTGGAAGTAAACGGACGACGCTGTCTGCAATCGTCATCGCTGCGAGCTCTCCCCCGGTTAAGACGAAATCACCGAGCGATAGTTCGTCTGTGACGAGGTGCTCGCGAATGCGCTCGTCGTACCCTTCATAATGACCACAAATGAAGACGAGTTCCTCTTCTTGCGATAGCTCTTCCGCTTTCGCTTGAGTGAAACGCTCTCCTTGTGGGCACATTAAAATGACGCGACGCTTTTTTTCTGTTTTTGTCACCGCGTCGACCGCATCGAATAATGGCTGTGGTTGCAATACCATGCCTGCGCCACCTCCGTACGGATAATCGTCAACTTTTTTATGTTTGTTTTCCGTATACTCACGAAAATCGGTCACTGAAAATTCGACCGCACCTTGTTCTTGTGCTTTTTTCATGATCGACGCTTCTAAAATGCCCGGGAACATTTCAGGGAACAACGTTAAAAAATGAATGTGCATTTAATTTAACAATCCTTCCATCACTTCGATGACGACTTTTTTCTGTTCGATGTCGACTGATTTCACGACGTCGTCAATGTACGGAATGTAATGCATTTTCCCTTTCGCATCTTGCACTTCCCATACGTCATTTGCACCCGTTAAAACGACTTGTGTAATTTCACCGATCGCTTCGCCTTCTGTCGATTCGACGTGACAACCGATAATTTCGAAATGGTAGTATTCGCCTTCTGGGAGCGGTTGTAAATATTCTACTGACACTTTCAAAATCGAATCGCGGTATTGCTCGACGTCGTTAATGTTCGGGTGTCCTTCAAATGTTAAAAGATCGAAGTTTTTATGTTTGCGATGACTCGCTACTGTCACATGAATCGGCGTTTTGCTTTTCTTTTTAAAAATCGCGAGCTTCGAGCCTACTTTATAACGCTCTTCCGGGAAGTCCGTGCGGCTAATGACGCGCACTTCTCCACGTATTCCATGTGTATTGACAATTTTACCTACGTTTAACCAATCCATCTGTCCACCTCAACTAATTCATTTTTTATCATTTTACAAGATTGTCGCTCAAAGTTAAACCTCTACGAGTGAGGAGTTTATCATTCATTGGACAAAAAAAGAAGAACAGCAGGAGCTATTCTTCTAAGAATCAATAATATCAAGGTATACTTTCTTGTCATATTCATTTCGTGATGCAGAATAAACGAGCGTCCGAATCGCTTTCGCCACACGTCCTTGCTTTCCGATAATCTTTCCCATATCGTCCGGAGCGACAGTGAGTTTGAAGACGACCTTCTCTTCTCTTTCGTCCTTATTGATTTGGATTTGATCGGGAGCGTCGACGAGCGGTTCAATTATGGTACGAATAAGTTGCTCCATGTATACCTCTCCTCAATTATTTATTGTTTTTTGCGTTATGGAATTTTTCCATAATGCCTTGGCTTGAGAACAAGTTGCGTACTGTATCAGATGGTTGTGCACCTTTTGCTAACCATGCTAAAGCTAACTCTTCGTCAATTTTGAGTTCAGCTGGTTGCGTAAGTGGGTTATACGTTCCAACTGTTTCGATTTGACGACCGTCACGTGGTGAACGTGAGTCTGCTACTACGATACGATAGAAAGGAGTTTTCTTAGCTCCCATACGTTTTAAACGAATTTTAACTGCCATTTTGATTTACACCTCCGAATAGTTTCACACAAGTAATTATATTAGCAAGTGTTTCATTGTTTGTAAAGTGTTTTTTCTTAACACCTACAAATTTATTTGAAAAACTGGTCGAAACTCGGCATTTTCATCTTCTTTTTCCCTTTGCCTGCCATTCCTGACATTTGTTTCACCATTTTTTTCATATCTTCAAATTGTTTCAGTAAACGGTTCACTTGTGAAATCGTCGTTCCTGAACCTGCTGCGACACGTTTTTTACGGCTCGCATTCATCTTTTCAGGGAACGTGCGCTCTTCAGGAGTCATCGAGCGGATGATCGCCTCGATTTGACCCATCTGTTTTTCATCAACTTGCGCATTTTCCAAGCCTTTCATTTTGTTCATGCCTGGGATCATTTTTAACAATTCATCGAGTGGACCCATTTTTTTCACTTGGTCCATTTGCTCGAGGAAGTCATCCAATGTGAACGTTTGGTTCATAAATTTGTCTTCGAGCTCTTTCGCTTTCTCTTCATCGACGTTCGCTTGCGCTTTTTCGATTAAGCTCATGACGTCGCCCATACCGAGAATACGAGAGGCCATGCGCTCTGGATGGAACGGCTCAAGCGCGTCCATCTTTTCACCCATCCCGACAAATTTGATCGGTTTGCCCGTCACTTCTCGAATAGAAAGTGCCGCACCACCGCGTGTGTCTCCGTCTAATTTCGTTAATACGACACCCGTCACACCGAGTGCGTCATCGAAACTTTTCGCGACGTTGACCGCATCTTGCCCTGTCATCGCATCGACGACTAAGAAAATTTCGTCCGGTTGTGCGAGTTCTTTAATGTCGACGAGCTCTTGCATTAAGTTTTCATCGACGTGAAGTCGACCCGCCGTATCGATCATGACGACGTCGTGGTGCTCTTCTTTCGCATGTTCA
>JASLHQ010000121.1 GCA_030152265.1 Savagea sp. | reverse complement strand
GCGATTACACGCCTCGCTGAAATTGCGTATGAAGTGAATGATTCAACAGAAAATATCGGAGCGCGTCGTCTTCATACGATCATCGAGAAACTGCTCGAACAACTATCGTTTGAAGCGCCAGACATCGCACCGACTGAAGTCGTCATCACCCGTCCATACGTCGATGAAAAACTTCAAAAAATTGTAAAAGATGAAGACCTTTCACGATTTATTTTGTAAATTCAAACAAATGAGTTTATTTCGACAATTAAAAGAGTTAAAATAGAAAGAGATTATATAGAGAGTTCGTTTTACAACGATTAGGAGGAAAATATAACATGTCATTGCTAGCGAAAACACGAAAAATTAACGCAATGCTTCAAGAAAAAGCAGGGAAACCTGTTAACTTTAAAGAGATGGCGGAACAATTGAGTGACGTGATCAACTGTAACGCATTCATCGTCAGCCGTAAGGGAAAATTGCTCGGTCTTGAAATTCACCAAAAGATTGAAAACGAGCGTATTAAGCGCATGTACGAAGAAAAACAATTCCCTGAAGAATATACGTCACGCCTTTTCAATATTCATGAAACATCACCGAATATCGGAATCGATAGCGAATATACAGCGTTCCCTGTAGAGAATAAAGAGTTATTCCAGAGCGGTTTAACGACGATCGTACCGATCATCGGTGGCGGAGAGCGTCTCGGCACATTAGTCCTTGCACGTATGGATGAGGAGTTTACAGAAGATGATCTCATTTTAGCGGAATACGGTGCGACAGTAGTTGGTATGGAAATTTTACGCGAAAAATCAGAAGAAATTGAAATCGAAGCACGCAGTAAAGCGGTCGTTCAAATGGCAATTAATTCATTGTCATATAGCGAACACGAAGCGATTGAACACATCTTTAAAGAACTTGATGGCGATGAAGGATTGCTCGTTGCATCGAAAGTGGCCGACCGTGTCGGTATTACACGTTCGGTCATCGTGAATGCACTTCGTAAACTAGAAAGTGCAGGCGTCATCGAATCACGTTCGCTCGGTATGAAGGGAACGTATATTAAAGTATTAAATAGTAAATTTTTAGCAGAATTAGAAAAACGTCAAATTTAATAAATGACTTGAAAAGAAAAAGCACTACATTGTGCTTTTTCTTTTTTCTAATACAATTAATCTCTATAACGGTGAAACGGAAAGTATCGTAATGGGAAGCGCTTACTAAAACGAGTTAGTTCTATCGTTTTAAGAGAAAATCGAAAGCTGAATACGTGCTTAGATTATTGAAGAGCTATCATTTTTATGTTCATTTGAAAAGTAATTTATGAAAAAATCGAAAGTTTGGTAAACAGCTAATATTTTTGTCTGAATTTTGAACGACGACAAAAATATATAAAAAATAAATGTGAAATGCAACAGATTAGCGTTAATATGTATATAATATAAAAAAGTAATTCCTCAATCAAGTGAAAATAGTCTAAAGACCTAAAAGTGAAAAAGGCGTGAAAAAACGGTGACTGAACTTATGAGGAATGGTATAAAATATCCGTTTAGTGTAGACAAATACGCTGTTTTTTCGATACAATGACGATAATAGAAAATTTGTTTCTGTCATTATATTTTTAATAATTGCAAGGGGTGAGAGAAAAGGTGTTGTTTAGTTCAACAATTCAAAATTTAGAAAAAGGTTTAGATTATGCCACGCTCACGCAAAAAACAATTGCACAAAACATCGCTAACGTAGATACGCCGAACTATAAATCGAAAGCAGTTAGTTTCCAAGACGTATTTAACGAAGCGAAAACAAAGCAATTAGAAGCATATCGTACGGACAAACGACATATTCCATTTACCCATTCGGGTGAATTAAGTAGTGTTCGCACGTATATGAAAGCTTACCGCCACACTGGTAACGGTGTAGATATGGATAAAGAACAAGCGAATATGGCGGAGAATCAAATTTACTACAATGCACTCATTGACCGTTTGAACGGTAAATTTAACAGTTTACAACAAGTGATTAAAGGAGGCCGTTAAAAATGACGATTTTCCATAGTATGCAAACGACAGCGTCTGCACTCACTGCACAACGTCTACGCATGGATGTGATCTCATCGAACATGGCGAACATCGATACAAATCGCGCCCGTCTCGTTAACGGCGAATGGGAGCCGTATCGCCGTAAGACGGTAACGATGGCAACGAAAGAAGGGCAATTTTCATCTTTTTTCAATGCAGCAATCGGTAAACAACATAAACATGCAGTAGGCAACGGTGTAGTCGTTTCTCGCATCCGCGAAGACGAGGAGACACCGTTTAAACTTGTATATGACCCGAGTCATCCAGATGCGGATGATATGGGTTACGTGCGCATGTCGAACGTAGACCCGTTGCGTGAAACGATTGACATGATGTCTGCAACACGTTCATATGAGGCAAACATTACCGCGTTTAACGCAAATAAGTCGATGTTGATGAAAGCTTTAGAAATTGGAAAGTAATTGTGAGAAAAGTTTTAAATGAAGGAGGAGAACAAAATGCCTAAAATTCAATCTGTGCAATCGGTCATTCCACCGAAAAATATATTTGAAATTCAGAACGAAACAAAACAAGTTGAACAGTCGTTCGGTACATATTTAAAAGAAGCTATCGCCCAAGTCGATCAAATGCAAAAAGTATCTGATTTTAAAACAGGGCAACTCGTCACAGGTCAAAATGTCGATTTACATAATGTGATGATCGAAGCGCAGAAGGCAAACATTGCACTTAGTGCGACGTTAGAAATACGTAATAAAGTAGTAGAAGCGTATCAAGAAATTAGTAGAATGCCGCTATAATGTAAAGCGAGGCAACCGGGGGATTATGAATGAAAGAAAGAGTAGCGAAAATCAGAGCTGACGTTAGCGAGTTCTGGTCGAAGCGTTCGAAAACCCAAAAAATTGTATATGTTAGTTCTGCGCTTGGAATTATTCTAGTGGCGGCACTGCTCACATTTTTCTTATCGCGAACAGAATACGTTCCGCTTTATAAAGATGTGTCGCGAGCTGAAGTTGGACGGATGAAAGAACATTTGGATTCCTTAAATGTCCCGAACGAAATAGCGCCAGGTGGCACGTCGATATTAGTACCGAAAGAGCGAGTGAATGAATTGCTCGTCATGCTCGAATCGGAAGGATTCCCACATTCAGGAACGATCGATTACTCGTTCTTCGCAGATAACGCTGGTTTTGGAACGACAGACAACGAGTTTAATATGTTGAAAGTAGCGACATTGCAAACAGAACTTGCTAATTTAATTAAAGGTATTGAAGGAGTGCAAGATGCCTCCGTTATGTTGACATTACCGACACCGAGCGTTTTCGTTCGCGATGTCAACGAAGATGCAACAGCAGCAATTATGTTAAAGACGAGTCCAGGTCATGAATTTACAGAAGGACAAATTCGAGCGATGTACAGTTTAGTTTCAAAAAGCTTGCCGAATTTAGATGTTGAAAACATTACGATCATGAACCAGTTCTCTGAAATTTATGAACAAGTAGACCCAGATAAAAACATAGGAGCTCAGCTTGCTGATCAAATGGGCATTAAAAAATCAATCGAGCGCGACATTCAACGTCAAGTGCAACAAATGCTCGGCTTAATGATGGGTCACGATAAAGTAGCGGTGAGCGTGTCGACAGAAGTGGACTTTAAGGCAGAAAACCGTGAAGAAAATATCGTCACACCTGTCGATGAAGAAAATATGGAAGGTATTGCGATGAGTGCTCAAAGAATTACAGAGACATTCACAGGCAATGGCCCGTTTGCTGAAGGTACTCCAGAAGGTGGGGACCCGACAGATGATATGACGAACACATACGGAGCGTGGGGCTTCTCAAATGGAGACTATGAACGCTTCGAAGAAACGATTAATAACGAAGTGAACCGTGTGCGGAAAGAAATCGTTGAAAGTCCGTACAAAGTGCGCGACATCGGAATTCAAGTAATCATCGACCCACCTCGTGACGAAGAAGGCGAAGTGACAGAGTTACCACAAAACTTACAAGACGATGTTGAACAAATTTTAACGACAATCGTTCGTACGTCGATTCATAAAGAAGACAATGTCGAATTGACAGACGAAGTACTCGCTGAAAAAATTGCAGTATCGATCCAGCCATTCAACGGCTCGATGGCTTCACAATTTGATAGTACAGAGACGAATATTCCTCTCTGGGTTTACATCGTCGGTGCGATTTTGCTCGTCGTCATTATCGTGTTAGTCGTCTTATTCTTACGTAAACGTAAGCAACAAGAATTAGAAGAACAACAGTTAGCGCTTGAAGAACAAGAAGAATTAATGGTAGACGACATTAATGATGAACAAGAAACGGAATCGACAGTACGTCGTAAACAACTCGAAAAAATGGCGAAAGAGAAGCCGGAAGAGTTTGCGAAGTTATTACGTACTTGGATTTCTGAAGATTGATGGAGGGATAACGAATGGCTAAAAAAGAATCAGAGATGACTGGGCGTCAAAAAGCAGCGTTACTCCTCATCTCTCTCGGACCTGAATTGTCTGCCCAAGTGTTCAAACATTTGGATGAAGAAGAGATGGAAAAATTAACGCTCGAAATTTCAAGCGTCAAAAAAGTAGAATCTGATGTGAAAGACCAAGTCATTGAAGAATTTCACAACATCGCTTTAGCACAAGATTACATCTCGCAAGGCGGTATCGGTTATGCAAAGACGGTGCTTGAAAAAGCGCTCGGTAAAGATCATGCGCAGACGATTATCAATCGTTTAACGTCATCTTTACAAGTGCGTCCATTTGACTTTGCGAGACGTGCAGATCCTGCACAAGTATTAAACTTCATTCAAAACGAACATCCGCAAACAATCGCATTAATTTTGTCTTACTTAGAACCTGAGCAAGCAGGGATGATTTTATCGTCCCTCTCTCAAGATGTTCAAGCTGACATCGCAAAACGTATTGCGACGATGGAATCGACAAGCCCAGAAGTCATTAGTGAAATCGAGTCTGTATTAGAGCGCAAACTCTCGTCAACCGTGACACAAGACTTCACAGAAACAGGTGGAGTCGACGCGGTAGTCGAAGTGTTAAATGGCGTCGATCGTTCAACAGAAAAAACAATTCTCGATACACTCGAAATTCAAGACCCAGAGCTTGCTGAAGAAATCCGTAAGCGCATGTTCGTATTCGAAGATATCGTCACACTCGACAATCGTTCAATTCAGCGTATTATTCGCGACCTAGAGAACGAAGACTTAATTTTGTCGATGAAAGTGTCGAGCGAGGAAGTAAAAGAAATATTGTTCCAAAACATGTCATCACGTATGGCAGAATCGTTCAAAGACGAAATGGAAATTATGGGACCTGTACGTTTGAAAGACGTCGAAGAAGCTCAATCACGCATCGTATCGACAATTCGTCGTTTAGAAGATGCGGGTGAAATCATCATCGCACGTGGTGGAGGAGATGACATCATTGTCTAGAATCATCCGTTCATACAACAACGTTCCGGTTGAAAAAAAAGCCCATATTCCGATTCGAACATTTGAGCAAGAAAAGGTAGAAGATGAAGAAATAGTCAAGTCTATCGACATGCATGCACAACGCGAAGCGATTCAACAAGAACGCGAAAATATGTTGCGTAAAGTGGAAATCGAAATGTCGGAAATACGTTCGCAAACAGAGCATATGCGCCAAGTAGCACTAGACGATATTCATACGATGCGTCAAGCATGGAATGAAGAGAAGGTGGAGCTCGAAAAGCAAGCATATGAAGAAGGATATACAGCGGGTTACAATCAAGGGGTGGAAGAAGCCCATGCAGCGTGGAAAGAAAAGCTTGAAGAAGCGAACCGTATCGTAGAACGGGCGGCAGAAGATGGTATAAAATATAGAGAAGAGCAAGAGTTCGTCATTTTACATATGGCGATGCAAGCGGCAGAGCGCATATTAAATATTACGCTAGACCGTGATGAAGAAGTGTACATCGAAGTCGTGAAACGAGCTTTAAAAGAAGCACGTGAAATGAAAGAAATCAAATTGTACGTCTCTCCAAAATATTATGAAGTCGTCAGCCGTAGTCGCGACGAGCTCGTTGAAATATTCCCGCCTGACATCCCGTTCCTCATCTTTGCGAACGATGATTTCGAAGATGAAGAATGTTACATCGAAACGAACCATGGGCGCATCGTTGTAACGATCGATGAACAGTTAAAAGTGTTGAAAGAACAACTTATAGAAATATTAGAAAGTGGTGACTAATGAATGAAAAAGGCAGAGCAGTTGATCGACGTCATTCCAAAAATGGAAACGTATAAGAAGTTCGGACGCGTCGTGCGAGTCGTCGGTCTTATGATCGAATCGCAAGGTCCGCAATGTTCAGTCGGCGACGTTTGCCACATTCACATTCACGATGCCTTACAACCGACAGAAGACTCTACCATTATGGCGGAAGTCGTCGGTTTCCGTGAAGAAATTGTCATCCTTATGCCTTACACTCATATTCAAGAAATCGGTAGCGGTTGCCTCGTCGAAAACACAGGCCGTCCTTTAGAAGTGAAAGTCGGGATGGGCTTGATTGGACAAGTTCTCGATTCACTCGGAAACCCGATTGACGGGGCTCCATTACCACGCGGTTTAACGACAGTGCGAACGGAGCAAGACCCACCGAACGTTTTAACGCGTCCACCGATCAATGATCCGTTGTCGGTCGGCGTGAAAGCGATCGACGGTATGTTGACGGTCGGTAACGGTCAACGTGTCGGTATTTTCGCAGGTTCCGGAGTCGGGAAAAGTACGTTGCTCGGGATGATTGCCCGCAATACAGTCGCTGACATTAACGTCATCGCCCTTATCGGAGAGCGTGGTCGTGAGGTGCGAGAGTTTATCGAACGTGACCTCGGACCAGAAGGATTGAAAAAGACGATTGTCGTAGCGGCGACGTCAGACCAGCCAGCACTCATGCGAATTAAAGGAGCCTTTACAGCGACAGCAATCGCAGAGTATTTCCGAGAAAAAGGGTACAATGTCATGTTGATGATGGACTCAGTAACACGGGTCGCGATGGCACAACGTGAGATCGGACTCGCAGTCGGAGAACCACCTGCAACGCGAGGATATACACCGTCTGTGTTCGCTATTTTACCAAAGCTGCTAGAACGTACGGGAACGAGTGAGAAAGGTGCAATTACAGCCTTCTATACTGTGCTCGTTGACGGAGATGATATGAACGAACCAATCGCAGACGCTGTGCGAGGTATTTTAGACGGTCACATCGTATTAGACCGAACGCTCGCCAATAAAGGGCAGTATCCCGCAATTAACGTGTTGAAAAGCGTCAGCCGACTGATGAACCATATCGCTTCAGAAGAGCATGTGAAAGCAGCCGAACGCTTGCGTGAACTGTACTATACATATGACAAATCCGAAGATTTAATTAATATCGGAGCTTATAAGCGAGGAACTTCTCGCGAAATTGACGAAGCGATTGAATACGAACCGCTCATTACGAACTTTTTAAAGCAAGGTTTCAGGGACAATATTAGCGCGGAAGATACGGTCAATGAATTGATCACACTTGCCGCAGGAGGTCAAACGACGTGAAACAGTATGCCTATCGATTCGAAAACATATTGACGTTTCAAGAACAGAAAAAACTCGATTCTGAAAACGACTATAAACATTCTATCGAAGAGTTTGAACGTGTAGCGACTGAACTGTATGAATTGCTGAAGAAAAAAGAAGACTTACTCGCAGAACAAGAAGAAAAACTAAAACACGGTTTTTCAATTGAGAACTTACAATACTATGCGCGTTACTTAACGCGTTTAGAAGAAGAAATCGCGCTCAGTCAGAAGAAAGTGATCGAGTATCGAGCGAAGATGAACTGGTTTGAAGAAAAATTGCTCGAAGATACGATCGAAGTGCGCAAGTACGAGAAAATGAAAGAGCACGATCAACAGCTGTACAAAGAAGAGATGGAACATCTTGAGGCAATTCAACTCGATGAATTGTCAACGCAACAGTTTAGTCGAAAGGAAAGCAGGTGGTAACATATGGCGGAAGAAAAAGAGCAACTAGAGGTGGAAGAAGAAAAAAAGAAGCCATCTATATTGAAAATATTAATACTATGGCTCGTCGTTCCTCTATTGTTCGTTTCTGCTGTATTGCTCATCGTTGCCAAAGTGGCCGATGTTAACGTTATTGACCAAGCGAAAAAATGGACGACCGAAATTATTAAAGGTGAACCAGATCCACAGCTTGAGCAGCCAGACTTTTCGAATGATGAAAAAGTCGTAACGTTGCAAGCAGAGTTGCAACAAAAAGATAACGAAATTGCCAAAGTAGAACAACAACTTCAAGCATTAAAAGAAGAAAATGAACTGCTCGTCATCGAACAAGAACGATTGACAGACGAAATTGCGAAAGTGCAAAATCGTGCAGAAGAATCGAAAAAAGAGTTTAAAGAAATTGTCGCAACGTATGAAAAGTTGTCAGCAAAAAGCGCAGCACCTATTTTGCTTGCGATGAATGAAGCGGAAGCAGTGAAAATTTTAGCGAGCTTAAAGCCAGACACAGTGGCAGCTATTTTAGAAAAGATGGAACCTGAACAAGCGGCGAAATTTACAACATTGTTATCAAAATAATTTTTTAAAAGGAGGTGAACACAACAAGTGAACATTCAAATGCTACAAATGGCTGCCGCCGCTCAACAAAAATCAGCAACGATTGACATGAGGGGAAGTAGCTCTTCTAAAGACGTCTTCGCATCCGTCATGGCCCAAACGCTCGGTTCAAGCGAGTCGCAAATGGCGAAGCTAGAAGAAGCGCCAGAATCATCAGCAGACCGTTTAGCAATTTTATCAGAAGTGCTCAACATGTCGACAGAAGAACTGGAACAACTACTACCTGAACTATTCGATGAAGAATTTGCCACACAGTTAACAGATATGATTGCAACGATTCCGTATCAAGCGAGTTTGGATGATGTATACGAACTATTCGTGTCATCTGACACGTACAATGAACTGATCACAGCGATTACGAATGCATTAGAGGGATTAGTAGAACAACCATCCGGACAAGAAAAAGATATTTCAGTAATCGAACAACTGATTGCAAAGCTTCGTGGAGAGCAGGCGGAAGATCAAGTAGAGCCGTTTTGGAATCACGTGACACAGTTAACAGAAGCGATTGAACTGTTACAACAAAGTGAAGAATTACCATTCACCGAACAACAAGTAGTACAATTCGCCGTCATTGCCCAGTACATCCAAAACACCGCGCCACAAGCGGACATGCACGTCATTCACGACAATAAATTGCAAAACTTCCAACAGATGATGCAACAATTCGTCCAAACGGAAGCGGAACAATTGCGTTTGCAAGTGGAAGCGAAGCCGAAAACGGGCAATCAACAATTGCTATCGTCGATGAATCAGCCGAGCGCAACGTCGGTCTTTTTCCAAACGTTAACACAAGCGGAATCGCCGGAACAGAGCCGTGCAGAAGAATTGATGAAACAACTACAAGCGATTTTGAAACGATCGAACTTCGGACAAATTGGAGGAGCGAACCGTTTATCGATTCGGTTATATCCAGAACACCTCGGAACACTTCGAATCGAATTGCAAGAAGTGAACGGTGTATTGACAGCCCGCATTCTCGCATCGAGCGCACAAGCGCGTGACATGCTAGACTCACGCTTACATCAACTTCGAGCAGCACTCGTCTCGCAAAACTTGCAAGTGGAGCGCATCGAGCTTTCTCAAATGCTTCAAGCTTCTGACAAAACAGAGCGTGAACAATTGATGCAACAAGATACACGCCACGGCGCTACACGTGAAGAAGCAGAAGAGACAGAGGAAGAACAAGAAGATGAGAAGTCATTCGCACAGTTCTTAATTGATTTAGAACAGGAGGAAGCATAATGACGAACAATACACAAAGTTTAACAGGTCAACAAAAAATCGATGATTCGATGTATTTAATAAATAAAAAACGCGACCAACGTGTGACAGGTCCTGATTCGATGGGAAAAGACGCATTTATGAAAATTTTAATTGCGCAACTCCAAAACCAAGACCCGACAAACCCGATGAAAGATAACGAGTTTATTGCACAAATGGCGCAATTCTCAGCACTCGAACAGACGATGAACATGGCGAAAGCGTTTGAACAGTTTGCACAGTCACAAAACGATGCTCAGCTCATTCAATACAACCAATTCGTCGGTAAAACAGTGAAATGGCACGACATTACAGATAAAAAAGATGAAGATGGCAAGCCGGTCACAGAAGAAGGGATGAACCTCATCCAGTCGATCAAGTATAAAGACGGCGTCGCAATTTTCACACTCGATAACGGTCGTGAAATTACAGCAGCGAACATTTCAGAATTACATGACGGTGGCAGCATGACAGGTGGAGGCAACAGCCTCGTCCAAGCGAGCATGCTCATCGGACGTAACGTCACGTACAAAGACGGCAAAGAGATGAAAACGTCCGAAGTCATTTCAGTAACGATGAAAGACGGAAACGTCCAATACGTATTAGCGAATAAAGATAAAATTACGAGCAATGAATTTTTAGAAATTGCCCGCTAGGAGGGGATATTTGTGGATAAAGTACAATTCCACCGCCTTCCTGTAATCGGACCTCATCATCCAACGTCACGACAACCGCAAAAAGTGACACCGAGTCACTCATTCGAAGAGACGTTACAGCAAGCACTCACACCGAAATTAAAAGTGAGTAAACATGCGGAACGTCGACTAGCGGAACGTGCGATTGAAGTGAGCGATGCCGAATGGATGCGCATCGAATCGAAAATTGATGAAGCGAGAACGAAAGGGGTAAAAGACTCCCTCGTCTTACTCGACAACGTCGCGATGATCATTAGTGCAAAAAATAGCACCGTCATTACCGCGATGAATCGCAAGGAAGCGGCAAACCAAATTTTTACGAACATTGATGGAACGATACTATTATAGGCAGGACCGCATGCGGATGCCTCGTTCTACGGACTGATTGAAGTAGAACAATATAAACGAAAGAGGAGATACACATATGTTACGCTCAATGTACTCAGGAATTTCAGGATTGAAAAACTTCCAAACGAAACTCGACGTCATCGGTAACAACATCGCCAACGTCAACACACACGGCTTCAAAAAAGGCCGCGTCATCTTCAAAGACCTCTACTCACAAACAGTAGCGGGAGCTTCGGCATCAACAGCGACACGAGGTGGAGTAAACCCGAAACAAGTCGGCCTGGGAGCACAACTCGGTGCCATCGATACAGTTCACGCGGGAGGTTCAACACAATTTACAGGAAATACACTGGACCTTGCGATTGAAGGAGATGGATTTTTTGTTGTGGCAGATGGTGTTGGACGAACAACAACAAATGGTCCAACTAGTTTCTCGAACGAAATGTTCACTCGTGCTGGAAACTTC
>JASLHQ010000098.1 GCA_030152265.1 Savagea sp. | reverse complement strand
GAAACGTTGCAAAAACCGTATCAACAAGTGAAAAAAATGCAAGCGGAACTCGTCAAACAAAAACGACTCGCAGACGAGCGACTGCTCCAATTGCAAGAACAATACGAAACAATCATCATTCATTCAAATTAGTATCACTTTTTTTCGTTGTACGGTACAATAGAAAGAGATTTAGTAGGAGGTTTTCATAGTGAAAAAATTATTTGCAGCTTTTCTTGCATTGACAATTGTCATGAGCCCAACAATCGGTGCTCTTATGACAGATGATGTGTCTGTAGCAGAAGCAAAACGAGTCAAATCAGGTAAAAGTGGATTTAATAAAAGTAATCCAACACCGAATAAATCCAACATTAACAAAAAGAATGACCAAAAACAAAACGTCAACCAAACGCCTAAAAAATCACCCGACCAACAAAATAAACGCGGTGGTTTCCTCGGCGGATTAATGATGGGTGGACTCGCTGGTTTGTTATTCGGTAGTATGCTCGGTGGTTTAGGCGCACTCGGACCAATCGTCGGCATGATTTTAAACATTCTTTTCATCGTCGTCATTATCGGGTTGCTCTTACGCCTTATTAAGTTTTTATTCGGCAAAAAAGAGAAGAAAGATGAGGATCACCAATCATGGCGCTCATCTTAACAGTTCAAGAACTTATTAATGGTGTTTGTTTATACGAAGCACAAAAGCGTGGCGCTCAGCCGGAAGATTTCGAAGCAGAAATTGTCTATGATGACGATTTTCCACAACCATTTCTTGCGGAAGTGACGTATCGCGGAGTGACGGAAGATTTACCAATGCCAGAACTCGTCGCAGCGATTCGCTTATATTTAGAACAATATACCGATGTCGATCCATTAAGTGCTTCCGTTGACTTACAATTGACAGATGACGAAGAATTTATCGCCGTCATCGACTAATACTAAAAACCTTTCCTCTACTCATGTAGCGGAAAGGTTTTTTCATGTAAAAGACAATTTTTTATTCGAAATAGTGCTTGGCGTGGAGCGCACATTTCGGGTTGAATGGTGCTTCGCAGTTCGTACAATGCGTCATCGATTGATACGCCTCAATCGTGTGCAACGTGCGACAAACACCGCATAAAATCGCCTGTTCTTGTTGAGCCGTTTTTGGCCATGGCATGAAAGTGTGATCTTCCTGTTCATTATGACATTCAAAGCAAGGATAAAACGTTCGACAATGGTAACATTGAAGCGCTACTACATCTAAAGGAGAATGATAATGTAGACAACGCGTCTCGTCATCGAGCAGCGCACCTTTTAAGCGTATATTCGACATATATTCACTCCTTCTATGGTATAATTTGTACTAGATTTTGAAAGGAGTTCTTAGCTTGAAACGATTATCGCTCTTTTTTCTCCTTATGCTATCGTTTAGCATCATTTTCGTACCACTCATTTTTATAGATAGCGGTATTATTTTCTTTATGGATAACTCATATTCCAGCACATGGAATTTAATCGGTTTTTTACTTATTTTTTATTTCTTTGATTTTCTTTTCGGATTTGTAACGGATGCATTTTTAACTGCGATTCAAGCGTTGCGTAGACGTCCCGAATCGTTTTGGCTCACGTTTGTCGTCGATACGGTGACAAGTTTTTCAATCGTTGTCGTTTTAGAATCTTTCACGAGCCACGTTCATTTGACGACAGGAACAGCCTTCGGAATCGCGCTCGCCCACAGTTTATTATTTTACTTAGTCGCAAGTAGCGAAGTGTCGCTCAAATCTAAAAAGGTGAAAATCGATCCCCATATCGCGAAAGAAATCCAACTGTTATTAAAAGAAGTCGACGTCGGGACTTGTATCGAAATTTTACATGAAAAATATCCGCACATTCCGCTACAAGACTTACAAAAAGCGACGTTGTGGATTTACAATGAAATGCAAAAACATAACAATCTTAAGTAACTTCACGTACTAGCTCGCGCAGCCCTTGACGGTCAATTAAGTAGACGTCATTTGCTTCCGCGAGCTTTTTCGCTTGATTCGTATACGTACTATTCGTCACGACCCACGCTTCGTCCGCCTCATACATATTAACGGAGCCGAGCGCTTCTTGTACCGCCTGTAAACCGACTGTCGAGCGATAACGTTTCGCTTGTACGACAATCGTATAATTTCCTTCTTTTAAAATTAAATCTGCGCCATAATCACCTGAAAGAGGGGTATGTTTCACTTTATACCCGTGCGCTTTAAACAATTTGACTAAATATTGTTCAAATTGTTCGCCAGTCATTTCATCAATTGCATCCATCTCGACTTTTCGCCATTGACGATGACGATATGAAAGATGTAAAAAAGTAAATAGCGTGATCGCGATCGCGACTCCACCTAAACTAGCTAACGCAACAATCCAATCGCCCGTCCGTACATACCCAAAAGTCAAGCCGATCATTAATGTCATGAGGACGAGGACGCGACCTATTTTTATTTTCCAATTACTTTTCTTCAAAATGTCGCACTCCTAACATACGTTCCCCTCTATCATAGCGTGTTTTTAACAAAACGGCTACTCTTTCTTTCTGAAACATCAAAAAAACTAAGAGAGACAGTCCCTCTTAGTTTTGAAATATCATGATTAAATTACTTGTACACGCCAACCGAATGGATCTTCGACGTCGCCACTTTGAATACCTGTGATCGTGTCGTAGATTTTTTTCGCGACAGGGCCAATTTCATTGTTGTTAATGACTGTTTTTTCACCTTTGTAAAACAACTCGCCAATCGGTGAAATGACAGCTGCTGTTCCTGTTCCGAACGCTTCTTCGAGTGTACCGTTTTTCGCCGCTTCCAACAATTCATCGATCGAAAGACGACGCTCTTCTACGTCCATCTCCCAATGACGAAGCAATTGTAAAACTGATTTACGTGTAATGCCTGGCAAAATACTGCCGTTCAATTCTGGAGTGACAATTTTACCATCGATTTTAAAGAAGACGTTCATCGCGCCGACTTCTTCAATATACTTTTGCTCACGTCCGTCTAACCAGAGCACTTGAGAATACCCTTCTTTTTCAGCGACTTCTTGTGCTTTTAATGCTGCAGCGTAGTTTCCTGCTGTTTTTGCTGCACCTGTTCCTCCTTTTACTGCACGGACGAACTGGCTTTCAACCGCAATTTTAACAGGGTTAATCCCTTCTGCGTAATAAGAGCCTACCGGCGATAATAAAATGATAAAGCGATATTGTTTTGATGGAGATACTCCTAAATGTGCTTCTGTCGCATACATGACAGGACGGATGTAAAGCGCCATACCATCCACTTCAGGAACCCAATCTTGTTCAATTTCAATCAATTGTTTCATCGCTTCGATAACGAACTGTCCGTCGAATGTCGGCATGCATAAACGTTCACATGAATCATTCATACGCTTCATATTTTCATCAGGACGGAATAAGAAAATTTCTCCAGCGTCATCTTTGTACGCCTTTAAGCCTTCAAATACCGTTTGTCCGTAATGGAGAACGACCGCTGCAGGGCTGAGCGGTAAATCTTGATAAGGCATAATGCGCGCATCATACCATCCTTTCCCTACTTCATAATCCATCACAAACATATGATCTGTAAATGTTGTACCGAATGTTAAGTCATTCCAGTTCGGTTTCGTTTGCAACTCGGTTGCACGTTCAATCGTTAATTCCATGAATGATTCCCCCTTTAATGCTATCTTTCAATTGTACACTATTTTCAAATAATTCAAATATATTTTTGCTGATTTTTTGAAATTTTTTTAACGATAATAAAAACATAGTCGCTCTTCCTGAACGACTATGTTTCGTTTCCATTATCCGCGCGTTTGGCCGTTGCCTCGGACGATATATTTTGTTGATGTGAGCGCGTCTAATCCCATCGGACCGCGCGCATGAAGTTTTTGTGTACTAATGCCGATTTCTGCACCGAATCCGAATTCAAAGCCGTCTGTAAAGCGTGTCGATACGTTGTGATACACCGTTGAAGCATCCACGCTTTGTAAAAACTGATTCGCATGAGCTGTATTTTCTGTCACGATTGCTTCAGAATGTTTCGTGCCATATCGGTTAATATGCTCAATCGCTTCTTCTACGGATGCGACACGTTTTAAACGAACCGATTCATTTAAAAATTCCGTATCCCATCCTGCGACAGGTTGCACACCCTCTCCTTGTAAATCTGCATCGTCTGCATAAATGCGAACGTTGCGCTTTTGAAGTTCTGCAAGCAATGGAGAAGCATCAAACTTCTCATGTAAGAGAATCGTTTCGATCGCATTACAGACAGAAGTTCTTTGTAATTTTGCGTTGAGTGCGATATTTAATGCCATGTTTGGCTCTGCTTCCTCGTCGATGAAAAGATGACAGTTGCCCGCTCCTGTTTCAATGACAGGGACTGTCGCTTTTTTCACGACGTTTTGAATGAGTCCTTGACCGCCACGTGGAATGATGACGTCGACATAACCGTTCAGCGTCAACAATTGATCCGCAAATTCATAACTCGTATTCGTCAACAATTGAATCGCATGTTCGTCTACTTGTTGCGCTGTTAACGCACGTTGAATCGAATCGACCATTGCCATATTCGTCTTTAAAACAGATGAAGAACCGCGTAAAATGACCGCGTTATTCGTTTTAAATGTGAGCGCTGCTGCGTCCACTGTGACGTTCGGGCGCGCTTCATAAATCATCGCCACAACACCGAGTGGCACGACTGTCTTTTCAATCGACATTCCTTGCGCGTGCGTCGTTTCCGTTAACACATTGCCGATTGGTGTTGGCAGCTTCGCAATTTCACGAACCGCGTCGATTATGTCTGCTAAACGGTCTTCCGTTAACAACATACGGTCTTGAACACTCGCTTCAATTCCGTCTTTCTCCGCTTGCGCCATATCTTGCGCATTCGCTGCTAAAATCGTCTCTGCATCTTTTTCTAATTGTGAAGCGATCGCGCGTAACACTTCATTCGTCTGTTCCTCTGTCAGTTGTGCTAATTGCTGGCTCGCTTTTTTAGCGAGTTGACCGATTTCAATCATTTCCATGTAAAATTCCCCCTATTTGCACCCACTCATCACGGTGGATAATTTCTTTCGTTTCGCCTGATTCTTCTTTGTAACCCATCAATGTTTTCGCATCGTAAGCGACGCGTCCTTTTCCGATTAGTTCATCACCGCAGTACACATTGACGACATCCCCTGCAGAAAAGTCTCCTTCTACGCGAGTGACCCCTACGGGAAGTAAACTTTTCCCACGGTTCATGAGCGCTTCTTTCGCCCCGTCGTCGACGATGATCGTCCCTGCCGGTTCCGCATGTAATGCGACCCATTGACGTTTTTTCGTCATCGATTTTTCAACGTCTAATTGAATGTACGTCCCGTCCCCGTGACCGTCTACAATATCTGTCAATTTATCTTTCGATTCGCCACGTCCGATAAAGCAATCGACGCCGAGCTCTCCTGCTACTTCGGCAGCGTACAATTTCGATTTCATACCGCCTGTACCGAGCGAAGAACCTTCTGACGTCGTTTGCCCGAACAGTTCCGGCGTCAATTCTGTAATTTTATCATATTTAACCGCCGTCGGATCTTGGCTCGGATTAGCTGAATAAATGCCGTTAATATCCGTTAAAATGATGAGCTGATCCGCATGTAAAAACCCTGCCACATAAGCGGAAAGTAAATCGTTATCGCCAAATGTTAATTCCGCAATCGATACCGTATCGTTTTCATTAATGATCGGTACGACACCACGTTCTAACAGTTCGGTAATCGTATTGAAAATATGGTTGAACGATTTCGGATTTGTAAAATCATCACGCGTCAATAAAATTTGTGCTGGAATAATGTCAAAATAATGAAACAATTCGATATATGTTTTAATGAGTAAACTTTGACCGACTGCAGCAGCTGCTTGTTTTCCTTTTACTGTCGTTGGTCGCGTTGCGTAGTTCAACTGTTTGAATCCACTTGCGACAGCTCCTGATGATACGAGCATCACTTCGTAGCCACGCTTTTTTAATTCAGCGATCGCCTGAACGTGTTCAATCATTTTTTCTTTATCAATTTCGCCATTCACATTCGTAAGGGAACTACTCCCGATTTTTACAGTAATTCGCATTTTTTCTCCTCCTTGAACGTAAAAAAACATATGTATCGCCCTCGTTCGAGGACGAAAACATATGTTTCCGCGGTACCACCTTCGATTAAATGATTTCTCATTTCTCTCTATCATTCTTAACGTGAATGACGCGCTAATGTTATTAGAGCAAGAAGGTAGGTTCATCACCGCTCGAATGACGAAACTTTCAGCTACTGTTTCGCTCTCTGACATTCGTTCACGATCATTACTCGGTCTTCTTATCGCCGATGTTTAGTTTTTATTATCATACAACATCTAAACGAATTGTCAAGAAAAGTTGTCACTATGCACGTTGCAACATACGATCTAATGCGAGAAGCGATTGCTTCGTCGTCTCTTCATCTACCGTGATGACGTTCACACGCTCATTCGCTACGATACTTTCTAAGCTCCACAATAAGTGTGGTAAGTCGATGCGATTCATCGTAAGGCATGGACACATGTACGGATTGAGCGAAATGATTTTTTTATCAGGATGACTCGCAATGAGGCGGTTCACTAAGTTCATTTCGGTACCGATCGCCCATTCCGTTCCTGGTGCTGCTGCTTCAATCGTTTCAATAATTTTTTTCGTCGAGCCGTTTTGATCCGACGCTGCAACGACTTCATACGGACATTCTGGATGCACGATAATGTTCATATTCGGATACGTTTCACGCACCCACTCCACATTTTTCACTGTAAAGTTTTCGTGGACAGAACAGTGCCCTTTCCATAAAATCACTTTCACTTTTTCTAAATCGCCGTCATATTCGAAGCGGTCATGAATCGGATCCCAAACGGCCATTTCATCTAATGCAATCCCGAGGTCGACCGCTGTATTGCGTCCTAAATGTTGGTCAGGTAAAAATAAAATGCGCTCTTTTTGCGTCATCGCCCATTCGACCATCGTATGTGCGTTCGAGCTCGTTACCGTCGCTCCTCCATGTCGTCCAACGAATGCTTTAATCGCCGCAGTCGAGTTGACATACGTTAACGGGATGATCGTATCTCCGAACTGCTCTTGTAATTTCGTCCAAGCGCGCTCCGTCTGTTCAATATCCGCCATATCTGCCATCGAACAGCCTGCTCGCATGTCCGGCAAATACACAGTTTGCTCGTCTGTCGTCAACATATCCGCCGTCTCTGCCATGAAGTGAACACCCCTAAATACGTTATGTTCCGCTTTTTCATTCGCCTGACAAATTTGAGCGAGCTGCAATGAATCACCTGTCGCATCCGCAAATTCAACCACTTCGTCTTTTTGATAGTGATGTCCTGGAATGAACAATTTCTCTCCAAATTGTTCTTTTATTT
>JASLHQ010000089.1 GCA_030152265.1 Savagea sp. | reverse complement strand
GGGTCTCCATTTGTTTCTAAATCTTCGTTGAAGAAAGGCAATTCCCCAATCGAAATCTGTTCAAACGTGACGTCAGAAAAAGCTTGTGTAATATGTGATGCAAGTTTCATATTGTATGATTGTTCTCGTAAACTACCAATGATTAATCCGATATTCATGTGATCGTCTCCTCTGTTTTGAAGTTAATTGTAGTATCGCACATAATTATCTTGAATTCAAGATATATGTTTCAAATAAAAAACCTCTCGAAGTTTGATGCACTTCAAGAGGTAGAACTTATAGTAAATAACTCATCGTCAATTCATCGACGTACAATTCATTAATACGAAGAGAATCACGTTTGACGCCTTCTTTTTCAAATCCGCATTTTTCATATAATCGAATCGCTTGTTCATTAATTGTAAGAACCGTTAATTCGAGTCTGCGGAGAGGTGAATGTTTCGCCCAGTCGATCACATATTCAAGAAATTCTGTTCCGATTCCTTGACCACGCACTCGCTCATGCATGCCCATTACGAGATGTGCACGGTGACGAATTCTCTCAGGCTGTTCACCTTTAATGTATATGTAGCCAGCAATGCCCGTTTCATCTTCTGCCACAAAAAATCCTGAACGTTTCGTATCTTCTTCTTCAATCGATTTCGCGAACGTCGTCTCTTCCATTTCTCTTTCACCGGGACTCCATAACATCGTTCCCGCTCGTTCTGCATTTTCCATTACAGCGATAATTCCAGCAGCGTCTGCTTTTGTCGCTTTACGATATTGCATACGTCACAACTCCTTTCACCTCTTACGTCATTCTTTATTAGTATACAATGACTTCACATTCCCTGCCAACAAATGATGACAACAAAAAAGAGACTAGCGTTAACTAGTCTCTCCATTTTAAATTTCACATGTTGGATCGATAATTTCGATAAAGTTTTCGAGTTGTTGCATCGTACGTGCATATGTCGCTTCATCGACGATCGGTTGCTCTGGTTGTTCGCGGTCGATATATGAATCGACGTAGTAAATCCCACGCACAGGTGAGCCTTGAACGATTGAAATTAAAGGCTTCAATGCGTATTCTAATGCAAGTAAGTGATAATGGCTACCACCTGTCATAAATGGCAATACCGTCTTCCCTGCCAACAACTGCTGGGGGAGCACGTCGATAAAGGCTTTAAATACACCTGGATAAGATGCTTTATAAACCGGTGTTCCGATGACGACACCGTCTGCTGCTTCAATTTGTTCACCGATACGGATGACCGCATCGCTATTCCAATTGCCATCGATTAAATCATTCGCTGGAATATCTTTCATCGTAATGAGTTGTGAAGTGTGACCTTTTTTCTCTAATGTCTCGCTCATGAAACGAAGTACCGCTTCTGTACGTGAGTAAGGTGTTGGACTTCCTGAAATGTATACAATATGACTCATAATGTCCTCCTAAAGTAAAATAATGATAATATTAAGTATAGCAGAACATAATAAGTTTGTGAAAGGATGAACAAAGGTTTTTATTAGTTGTTAGTTTTTTTGGGTTTGTTTCTTTAATACAGTGTCGGATAATGTTTATTTAAAGTGCTCTAAAAAGTTAGGGTCTGCTGGATTTGCCCCTGTACGGCCATTACACTCTAACTCATTGATTGATTCCATACATTCATCCGTCAATTCTACTTGCCCGACTGCGAAGTTTTCATCGATTCGGCTCGGCGTAACCGATTTCGGAATGATGATACGACCTTGTTGTAAATGCCACTGCAAAATCGTTTGTGCAGGTGTAATCCCATATCGCTTCGCTACTTCACGAATCGCTGGATCTTGCAAAGCTTGGCCACGACCGAGTGGCGCCCATGCCGTCACCGCAATATGGTGCTCACGACAAAACGACATCAATTCACGTTGTTGTAAATACGGGTGAATTTCGACTTGATTAATGTTTGGATACTCCCCTAATTCTTCATGAATCGTCTCTAATTGTTCGATCGTATGGTTACATACACCAGGTACGCGCACTTTCCCTTCTTCCGTCAACTTTAAAATGGCACGATACGTCTCTACATATTTTCCAGGGACTGGCCAGTGCGTTAAGTATGAATCGATGTAGTCGAGACCTAATTTTTCAAGAGATTGCTCAAAAGCACGCAACGTCTCTTCATATCCTGCATCATCGTTCCACACTTTCGTCGTAATGAAAATCTCTTCTCGTGGAATGCCACTATCTCGCACTGCTCGGCCGACAACTTCTTCATTATGGTAAAAAGCTGCCGTATCAATCGAGCGATATCCTACTTCTAAAGCGTGACGAATGGCGCGATACGCTTCTTCTTCATCCGTCATTTTATAGACACCTAATCCGATTTCAGGCATCGGAACGCCATTTTTTAATTGTTTCTCCATATTTTTCACCGTTCCTTTCTCATGAAGGGCTTCTTTACGCAAGAGGAGCCATCCATACTCTTCCTGTACCACGGTAAACGTTTACTAAACCTTCTCCAGAAGCTGCAGAACCCATCCACGACTTCCCAGCACGTTCCACTGTGAAATTTAAACTACCTGACCATGCGATCGCCATATTGCCATCGATTTTTAGTTCATCGTCGTGTAAATCAATCTCGATCAACTCCGTACGCGGTACGTCCGATTCTAACGCTACGACGCCATCACCTGTCAAAGCTAAGTTAAACAACCCTTCCCCACCGAATGCAGCTGAAGATAAATTGTTGCGCATGACGACTTTATGTTTCACATGATGTTCGCACGCTAAAAATAACCCATCTTCTATTACTATGGAACCGTTCCAGTCGTTTAGATCAACGAGTAAAATATGTTTATACGTCGGTTCTAATACGAGCGTCCCTTCTCCTGTGTACTCTGGCTTAATCGCTGATTCATTCGTCACCGAACCGCGCAACGCTTTACCGATAAAATCGCCGACTCCTTTCACTCCTGTCGTCGCTTTCACATCGCCGACTGTCCATTGCATCGCACCTGCTTGTACCGTAATTTGAGAAGGTCCAACTTTACAAATTAATTGACGCTTTCTCACATTCATTTTAGAAGCGTAATAAGCCGCTTGCGCTGTCGCATAATCGACGCTTAAATCTTTTTCATATTCCAGTACTTGAAACGGACCGGTCTGTTCAATAATGGAACCGTTCTCTCGTTTTTCTAAATTACGTATCGTATACATCCGATTTCCTCCCTTTTTATTCTAGTATAGTCGATTTTAAAGAAACCGAATAGAAAAACCTTCCTCTTTTTGTGTAAGAGAAAGGTTTTTTAAACATTACACTAAAATTAACCAAAGAATAAATGTCGTAGCGAACGCTGCGAGCCCTTGGAATAAAGTCG
>JASLHQ010000038.1 GCA_030152265.1 Savagea sp. | reverse complement strand
CGCGGGATGGAACGTTTATCGTACCGTTCAGCAGGAATCGCTTTTATGAGTATGTTACTTTTAGCTTTTGGCATCATACTTGCTCCACTCTTTATGAAATCATCGGAGTCATCGATTGTAATCGGCGGAAAATTAGGAGCAGAGCCTGAAATTTTAATTGAAATGTACGGGCAACTTATTGAAGAAGAAACCGATCTTTCAGTTACATTAAAGCCTGGACTCGGTAAAACAACCTTTGTTTTCAATGCGTTAAGACAAGGGAGTATCGACATTTATCCAGAGTTTACAGGTACGGTAATGAATGAATTGTTAAAACAACCTCTCACAACACATGAAGCGCGAGAAGTGTATGAACAAGCGAAAGAAGGAATTGCTTCTGAATATGGACTCGTCTATTTAGAACCGATGGCATACAATAATACGTACGCTTTAGCGATACGAGAAAGCGACGCAAAAGAACTTCAAGTCGAAACGATTTCAGATTTGAAAGCGTATGCGAATCGATTAAAAGCAGGGTTTACATTAGAGTTTTCAGACCGTGAAGATGGTTATGTCGGATTGCAGTCGCTTTATGGACTTACATTTTCGAATGTCGTGACGATGGAACCGAAGCTTCGTTATACAGCGATGGAAAGCGGAGAAATAGATGTGTTAGATGCGTATTCAACCGATAGTGAATTAGCAACGTATCATTTGAAAGTGTTAGAAGATGACCAATCTCTTTTCCCTCCGTATCAAGGCGCGCCACTCGTCCGACAAGAAATTATCGAGCAATATCCAGAGCTCCCGGCTATTTTAGAGAAACTTTCGGGGAAAATAACAGATGAAGAAATGCAAAAAATGAATGAAGCTGTTAATGTAGGAGGAGAAAGTGCGAAAGACGTCGCACGAAATTATTTACTCGAACACAATTTAATCGTGTCGCAGTAAATGAATTGTTCGATGAATAGAGAGAGTATTTATCGTTCAACTTTAAATAAAATATAGAATAAGATGAGCATATTTCATATGTCTCATCTTTTTTAGGAGGTAGGAACATGAAACGTTTAGTATGTGAAGTGTGTGGAAGTAATGGATTTACGAAGCGGGACAGTTTATTCGTTTGTGATTATTGCGAGACAAAATATACGCCTCAAGAGGCGCAAAAAATTATTATTGAAGGTCCAATCATCATTGAACGTTACGCGGAGTTAGATAAATTGACGACTTTAGTTGAACAATCGTTCGAACAACAAAAATATGCCGATCTCGAAACGTTCGCTGGGGAAGTCGTCCGAATCGTTCCTGATGACGAAGTGATGCACTTTTATCGAAATGTCGGAATCGCAGGTCAACATACGCCACTCCTATTTTTCGAACGAGATCATGCTATATTCGCTCCGTACGAACGAGCATCTTCTGAGCAAAAAGAAAAACTCGCACCACTTTACGTTCAACTGTTTGAAAACTTGTATCGAACAGAAGCTTATGAAGCGGTACATGAATGGTGGGCGTTAAAAGAGCGAACGTTAGAAGCGTATTTTCATATCGTCAATACGTTGAAAGAGTTCGTCTTCTCGATGCAAGTTCATAAAATGCCACAAAGCGAAGACGTAGAGAAAATGAAAGACGAAACGATTCAAACGATGATGCACATGCTAGAAACATTGAGCAAGGAAGAGTTGAAAATGTATGATGAAGGAAAAGTAATTCCGCGTCAAAAAGCGGATTTTACGTTGCGACAAATCGCTTATGCACCGCGTGTTTGCTTAGAAATGTCTTTCGATGCTTTAACGGATTTAACGTTGAAAAAAGAAGCGTTACAACGGTATGTTCGTTTAACGAAAGAAGTGAAGCGGATGACGATTACGGTGAATCACGGAGCGCTCGTCCGTAAACATCGTGTAGAAAGTTTATTGACAGAACAGCCTTTCGAACAAAAAATTCCACAAAAAATGCGAGAAATCGATAACATTTTGAAAGAAAGAGAAATAGAAGCGCATTGGAAACGATATCCAGAAGAAAAAGAAAGGTTATTAAAAGAATTAGAGCAATTAGAACGAGATATAAAAAATATGCGCTTATTTGATTTGCGCGGGAGATTTCGAGCATCGCTTCGTAAAGTGCAAATTAAAAACGAATTGAATTTGAAAAAATGAAAGCCGTAGACGGGTGAAGTCTACGGCTTTTGTTAAGCGATTGATTCGTCTTGGAGTGGTACACCTGCTGGATAAAAGTCAAAAGAGATAATAAATTGACGGTTGATAAAACGCTCTCGTCCACGATCTTTCCAACGGATGAATGTTTCCTTGTCTTCTTGTAAAGCTGTGAATGCGAGGTCTGCTTCTTCCGCACATAAAATGATCGGTTGGTATTGTTCGTACACCCGAATGATTAAACGAGAGACGTTCTCCCATTTCTTCCACTTTTTCATACGTTCTTCCTTCAGTTGCAAATTCTTTTTTAAATACGCTGTCGCTGTGCTCGTTACTTTAATCTCTGATGAATGTTTTGTCATAATCCTCTCTCCTTAAAAAGTGTTCGAATACTTATCAAGGGAAGAAAAAACCCTATTCCTATTGCTAGGAAGAGGGTTGTGTATAAACCGTTCTCTTCCTCATCTTTCAAGTTTTCTAACTTGCTGGACGAAGCACCGTGCATATATGCCGGTTGCTGCAAGGTCAAAGGCCCAGGTGCCTCA
The DNA here is from genome assembly GCA_030152265.1 of Savagea sp. Taxonomy (GTDB): domain Bacteria; phylum Bacillota; class Bacilli; order Bacillales_A; family Planococcaceae; genus Savagea. Next base: position 185 of record JASLHQ010000038.1, on the reverse strand, counting down.
CTTGCTCTTGATAAGGATTATTCGACATTTTTATTTTAACAAATTTGTTTTAGATTGTCAAAAGGCCAAACATTTTAAGCGTGCGATTCGTTTAATACGAGGAGAAAATGAAGAAAGAAGGAACATGAGATGAAAAAGATATTAATAAGTTTAGTCGGCTGCGCGTTACTCGTCGGCTGTCAAAG
>JASLHQ010000029.1 GCA_030152265.1 Savagea sp. | reverse complement strand
CCCATTTTTGGACGTTCTTCCGCTGGAAGTTTTCCCATCCCTTTTAATAAATCGGTAATTGGACCTTTTTTCCCGAGATACTTCACTCGAATGTCATTTAATTCTTTCGTGTCGAGCGCTTCTTTAATTTTCAATAACGCTTCTTCTTTTAATTGCTGTAATTTTGTTTCCATGCTCTTGCTCCTTTCGATTATGTAAAAAATAAAAAGTCCTCGCCCCTATAAATATAGGGACGAGGACGAGTTCGCGGTACCACCCTGAATTACTGCTTTGATCAGCAGTCACTTCATTGTAACGATTAACGGCTCGGAACCGGCACACCTTTACACATTTGTGGTCCTGGTGGCTGCTCGTAGGGTGAACTTCGGTTAAGTCTTCATATTCGCACTTCCAGTCTATGGTGCGAACTCCCTCACAATGAAGAACGTAACGTACTCTTCCTACTCATAACGCATTTATTATTTCATTCGTCTCTAGTATATCAACCTTTTTTCACTTATGCAAAGTGAAAGAGCAATATTCCTGTCGCAATGCCGACATTCAATGACTCGGCACGCCCAGGCATCGGGATGTAAATGACTTCGTCAGACATTTCTAACAAATGTGTGGCAACACCGCTTCCTTCATTTCCAACGATGATGGCGAATGACTCCGTCTCGACCTCTCGGTAATTGATCGCTTGCTCCGTCCAACCTGTTGCGAGTACTGGAACATGGCGCGCTTGCAATTGTTCCACCGCTTCTTGCAAATCCATTTGAATGATCGGTACGTGGAAATGCGATCCTTGCGCTGCACGCAATGTTTTTGAATTGTACGCATCCGCACTTCCCTTCCCTAAAATAATACCATCGACTCCTGCAGCGTCCGCTGTGCGAATCATCGTACCGACATTGCCCGGGTCTTGGACTGCGTCGATGAGCAAAAAGCGTTTCCCTTTTACTTCGTCTAAACTCGATTGTTTCTTTTTACAATGCGCGAAAATCATTTGACTCGTTTCTGTCTCAGCGAGTAGTTTTGCAATTTCTTCTGTAATTAAAATCGTTTCAACATCATTTAATGAAAAAGGTGTAACGACATCTTCTGTCATCATTACTTGAATCGCTAATCCTTCTTTCATCGCTTCTTCTACGAGATGAAACCCTTCGACGATAAACTGTCCCGTCTGTTCACGCTCTTTCTTTTTATCGATTAATTTTCGCCACTGTTTGACGAGATTATTTTGACTCGATGTAATTTCTTTCATACCGATTTCCTTTCTATCATTGAGCTTCTTTTATTGTAACGTGTTTCGATAAAAAAAGAAGGTTTTCTGTACAAAAAAGCACCTTTTTCAAAATAGCGTTACGCCTTTTGAAAAAGGTGCTCCATCATTTATTGCATCACTGCTGCAAGGACTGCTTTTTGGGCGTGAAGTCTATTTCCAGCTTGTTGGAAAATGTGCGAGTTCGGTCCATCGATAACCGATGTCGTCACTTCTTCTTCACGGTGAGCTGGGAGACAATGTAAAAACATGTAATCGTCTTTCGCATGTGAGACGAGCGCATCGTTAATTTGATAATCTTTAAAATCTTTCAAACGTTGCTCAGCTTCTTCTTCTTGCCCCATACTCGTCCAAACGTCCGCATAAATCGCATCCGCATCCGTTGCCGCTGCAATCGGATCATTCGTCACCGTAAATGAACCACCGTTTTGTTCTGCAATTGCTTGCACTTTCGGAATGAGGTCTTCTGCGAATTCATAGCCTTTCGGTGAAGCGACAACGCCATGCAATCCGAGGTGAGCAGCTGCGATCATCAATGAGTGCGCCACATTATTACCGTCTCCGATATATGCAATTTTCAATCCTTTAATATTTCCTTTAATTTCAATCATCGTCAACATGTCCGCAAGTGCTTGACATGGGTGGAAAATATCCGTTAACCCGTTGATGACTGGAATGGAAGAATGTTCTGCTAATTCTTTCACCATTTCGTGTGAGTTGGCGCGAATCATAATGCCGTCCAAATATTCGCTCATTACATTCCCCGTATCATATACTGATTCTCCACGGCCAATTTGTAAGTCACGCGCATTCATAAACATACCGTATCCACCGAGTTGTTGCATCCCGACTTCAAATGAAATACGTGTACGCGTCGAATGCTTCTCGAAAATCATACCGAGCGTCTTTCCTTTTAAAATATCTACTTTTTCACCTGCATGTAATTTCGCTTTCAAATCAACTGCATACTGTAATAAAAATTCAATTTCTTCACTCGTATAATCCAATAATGAAAGCATATCTCTATTTTTAAGTTGTTGTAACATTTGTTGTTCGTTCGTCAATGTCGTCAGCCCCGTTTCTTTTCAAACTGTATAAAAGGAGTATACAATTGTATAAATATAAAGTCAACTGTATTTTTATTTTAAAATTAAAAGATTTTATATACTTTTATACAATCATATTCATTTTTCTGAATTAATTGACGTCTTTTCTCTAAAAAAGCGACCTTCCTCTTGATGAGAAAGATCGCTATCGATTAACTTAATTTAATTTGAGCTACTGTATCTGTGTCTAATTTTTTAATGACTGCGACGAGTAAATCGACCGCATTTTCATAGTCTTTACGGTGAAGCATCGCCGCGTTCGAATGGATGTAACGCGTTGCGATTGTGATCGCTAATGACGGTACTCCTTCATTTGACACGTGGATTGAACCAGCGTCTGTTCCGCCTCCTGCAATCGCATCGAATTGATATGGAATATCGTTTTCTTCCGCTGTTTCGACGACGAGATTGCGTAAGCCACGATGAGAGACCATAGAAGCGTCATATAAAATAATTTGTGGGCCTTCTCCCATTTTGCTCGTTGCGTCATTTGGTGAAATTCCAGGTGTGTCACCTGCGATACCGACGTCTACCGCAAATCCGATATCTGGTTTCACTTGACGTGTCACCGTTTTCGCTCCGCGTAAGCCGACTTCTTCTTGTACCGCTCCCGCACTGAATAAAATGTTCGGGTGATTTTCGTCTTTTAATTTGCGCATCACGTCAATCGCAATCGCAATTCCAATACGGTTATCCCATGCTTTTGCTAATAAGTAGTCCGGATTGTTCATCACTGTAAATTCGAAATACGGTGCAACCATATCTCCTGGTAAAATTCCCCACTCTAACACTTCTTCTTTCGACGCTGCGCCGACATCGATGAACATATCTTTAATGTCTGCTGGCTTATTGCGTGCTGCCGCTGGTAAAATGTGTGGTGGTTTTGAACCGATAACACCTGTGATCGTTTTACCTTCACGTGTAATGACTGTTACACGTTGTGCAAGCATCACTTGGCTCCACCAGCCGCCGACTGTTTGGAAACGTAAAAATCCTTGATCGTCGATGCGTGTCACCATGAAACCGACTTCATCTAAGTGACCCGCAACGAGGATACGCGGTCCATCTGCTTGTCCTTCTTTTTTAGCGATGAGTGATCCGAGACCGTCATACGTAATCTCATCCGCGTACGGCTCGATATACGACTTCATCACTTCGCGAACAGCGCGTTCGTTACCTGCGATTCCGTTCGCGTCAGTTAACTCTTTTAACATTTGTAAATCTGCGTCTAATTTCGTCATCCTACATTCTCCTTTAATTCATCATCTTCTCCATTATAATGAATTCTTTCGAGAAACGAAACAATTACAAATATTGTTTACGTAATTGCTCGTTCGTTTTCGGGTGAATGTACTTCGGTGCGATGTCGAATGGCGTTTGTGCTCCGACGATTCCTTCCTTCGCAAGACGTGCTGCTGCGCGTGCATAAGCGACGAGCACGCTCGATGTAAATTCCGGATTGGAATCTAACTTTAACGAAAATTCCATCGTCTGATTCGTTCCTTCTCCTGTTTGTCCACTGCGAATGACAAACCCACCATGTGGCATCGCTTGATGGTCACGTGCGAGCTCTTCTTCTGTAATGAAATGAACAGTCGTGTCATACGGTTCGAAATAGTTCGGCATCGTAACAATCGCTTGCTCTACTTCTTTTGCGTCCGCTCCTTCTTCTAATACGACGTAACATTCACGTACGTGCTTTTCTTTCGTTTCCAGTTCTTCTTTCGAGCCAGAACGTGCTTTTTCCATCGCGACTTCTGATGGAATCGTATATTGAACGCCACCTTTTACACCGTCTACACGACGAACAGCGTCCGAATGTCCTTGACTTAACCCTTTCCCCCAAAAAGTGTCTGTTTTCCCGTCTGGAATGATCGCTTCCATCATGATGCGGTTCAATGAGAATAAACCTGGGTCCCATCCTGTTGAAATGATTGCGACTTGTTTTCCTTTTTGAGCTGCTTCATCTACTTTTGCAAAATGGTCAGGAATGTTCGCATGCGTATCAAAACTATCGACAACGGCAAAATGCTCCGCAAGTTCCGGTGTTTGTTGCGGTAAATCATCTTTCGAGCCTCCACATAAAACGAGGACATCGATCTTTCCTTTAAAATCTAAAATTGTATTTAATGCATATACGTTCGTTTCCGCATATACTGTTTCTACCGTCTCCGGTGCGCGTCGTGAAAATACACCGACGAGTTCTAAATCTTCAGTCTTTTGAATCGCGTATTCGACACCGCGTCCTAAATTTCCATATCCGACAATACCTACTTGAATCATTTTCCATCTCTCCTTTGTGACCATTTGTTTTATTTTAACGTTCTTTTTTATTTTTTGCTAACTTTTCATTTTTGTCCATGTTGAATTCATGTTAGAGTTGTACAATGAAAAGATGATGGACTTTTTGTGAAGGAGTGCCTTATGCGAATTTTTATTTATTTCATTGTGTTTTTCTCATTTTTTGATTTATTTACCCAATTGCCAATCATGACGCCGATGGGACAAGCGTTAGGCGCAACAGGATTTGTCCTCGGACTCGTCGTCGGAATTTACTCGTTTTCTAACTTGTTTGGAAATGTGATCAGTGGGTTTTTAACCGACAAATACGGACCGTTTTACGTTCTCGTCGCCGGTTTATTAAGTTCTGCCGTCGCGCTTTTCTTATATACGACAGTCGACTATACGATCACATTAATTAGCGTTCGTTTGTTACACGGTTTTACAGAAGGTTTAATCGTTCCTGCTGCATTTACTTTTATCGCTAATCGCAGCGAAGAAAATAAACGGGGGCGAAACGTTGCAATCTCTGGTGCCTTTGTCGGTCTCGCAGCGATTATCGGACCTGCATTCGGTGGCATTGTTTCAAGCATTAAAAGCCCGGCCTACGTGATGGGCATTAACGGGGCCATTATGTTGTTATTGAGCGGCATCGCATTCCTATTGCTCCGCAAAGAAATTGTGAAGAAAAAAGAAAAGCCTGTCATTCACGAAGGTGAAGTGAAAGCACTTTTCCAAAACCCTTTCGTACTTCGATCTTTCGCAGGTGCGTTTTTCCTCATGTTTTCTCAAGGTGTGCTCGCACTATTGTTACCTTTAAAAGTGAACAATCCGACAGATTCGACAAATATGAGTGCATTTTTATTTAGTACGTTCGGATTCGTTGCAGTTTTAATCTTTTTATTACCGACGAATCGGATGTTCGACCGTGTGCGTCCAATCATTACCTTTACGATCGGTTTATCGCTCATGGCACTCAGCATGTTGCTTCTCGGGTTATTTGATGAAACGTGGATTTTATACAGTACGATGGCTATTTACGGTACAGGATTCGCTCTATTATTCCCATCGATCAACTCTTTGCTAATCGACAATACGAAAGAACATGTTCGCGGAAAAGCGTACGGTTATTTTTACGGCTTTTTCTCTATCGGAGTATTCGTCGGATCGAGCATTATCGGTGCGCTAAACGTTTCAATCAATACCGGATTTATCATTACGAGCGTCATTTTATTCGTCGTCTCAGGTTATGTCGGCTCCAAAATGAAACGAGGATTTGACAACTCGTCATTCTTATATTAAAGTAATGACCTGAATAACATATCCCTATTAGTAGGAGAGGTTCATAGCGACCCTCTATAAAAAACTATGGAATACGCATTTTCACGCGCTACTTCTATAGTAGCGCGTTTTTTGTGTTTTCCTTCAGGGACAATTTGAGGAGGAATGCAACATGGCAGGAAGAACAGATTGCCAAATGCCGGATGTCACTTTACTCGGAAGTGAAAATACGGACTATTTATTTGAATATTCACCGGGTGTATTAGAAGCGATTGATAATTTGCATACGGAGCGAGATTACTTCGTGAAGTTTAATTGTCCAGAGTTCACATCGCTCTGTCCGAAGACGAATCAACCGGATTTTGCGACATTGTATTTAAGTTTTATTCCGGATAAAAAATTAGTCGAAAGTAAGTCATTGAAGCTTTATTTATTTAGTTTCCGTAATCACGGAGATTTCCACGAAGACGTCATTAACATTATCGTCAACGATTTAATTGAATTGCTAGACCCACGCTACATTGAATTGTGGGGGAAATTTACACCACGTGGCGGTTTATCGATCGACCCGTACGTAAACTACGGAAAACCAGGTACAAAATATGAAAAAATGGCGGAACAACGATTGCTCTATCACGATTTACACCCTGAGACAATCGACAACCGATAAATCGAATTATGTTACAATATTTAACTGGAATTTTCGTCGGATTGTTACTATTATCTAACGTCATCGCCGTCAAATTAATTGCGATTGGCGATTGGGTCGTTTTACCAGCTGCTGTTATCATTTACGTCTTTACGTATCCGATTTTGGATGTCATTACAGAGACGTACGGAAAAAAATATGCACGTCGCACCGTATTTGCTGGGCTCATCGCTCAAATGTTCGCGCTCGGATTCATTTGGATTGCAATACGTTTTCCGGCCGCTCCTTTTTATGAAAACCAACAAGCATTTGAGCTTATTTTTGCTGGAAGCTTTCGTGTCACATTAGCGAGTTTAATCGCTTATGCAGTCAGTCAAAATATCGATGTCATCATTTTTGACCGTTTGAAAAAACGTCACGGAACAAAAAAGCTATGGTTGCGCAACAACGCGTCTACGATGGTGAGTCAATTTGCGGATACGGCCATTTTTATTTTAATTGCATTTACGGGAACGATGCCGATTCAAGCATTACTCGCGATGATCGTATCACAATACATTTTTAAATTTATCGTCGCTATTTTAGATACGCCGATCGTGTACGGACTCGTCTATGTCGTGCGGAACATTCGCAAAAAAGAAGATAAACAAGATATCGCGATGTACAACGCTTAAATATTAAAATAAAACACCCGAAATAGGAGTGTATGACTCCATTTTCGGGTGTTTTTTACTTACATACCGCCAAGTTCTCTCCGTACTTGAACGGCAAATACAATTTCTTCGCGTTCTTTCTTATCGGTCGAAGCGTCATGCATGCGCAACAAAGCGCTCGTTTCATAAGAAGCGTATTTTTCAATGATGCGTAATTCTGCTTCATCTCGTTCGCGAATACGTCGATCGACCGAATCATCCCACTTTTTCTTCATCTTCTTCCACCAACTCGTCAACGAACTCTCTCCTTTTCCTCTTCTTCCACGTATCGACAAATGCATTGTAAAAATTCCGTTCCATATTTTTCGAGCTTCACTTGTCCGACTCCACTCACTTGAAGCAACTCATCATCCGTTTGCGGTCGCAAATGGACCATTTCTTTTAACGTCTTATCAGAAAAGACGACGAACGGAGGGACTTCTTCACGATCTGCAATCGTCCGGCGCAATACGCGTAACTGTTCAAACAATTCATCTGTTTCGACAATTTGTTCGACACGTTTCGTCTCTTTTTTCAAAATTTGTTGTTCGCCTGTCAGCACAGTCCGTCCTATTTCCGTCACGTATAAAATTGGAAATTGACCGTTTTCAACGCCGATACAACCTTCCGCAATTAAAAATTCAATGAAAGCCGTCACTTCTTTAATCGAATGACCTTTTAATAAACCGTATGTCGACAGTTTTTCAAATTGAAATTCGAGCACTTTTCGATTGCGTGAACCGGTTAATACTTGCGCGACGAGCGTCTTTCCGAAGCGCTGTCCCATCCGCACGATACAACTTAATACTTTTTGAGCTTCCACTGTAACATCGATCCGCTCGCGCGTATCCGTACAATTGTAACAACGTCCACAAGAATCGGCTTCTTCTTCTCCGAAATACGTTAAAATATACGACTGAAAACATTGTTCTGTATGACAGTAATCAATCATTTGTTGTAATTTCTCAAGCTCCATCGGCATTCGTTCCGTATCGGTACCTTGCTCGATAATGAAGCGTTGTGTCATCACATCTTGAGATGAAAACAATAATAAACATTCACTCGGAAGACCGTCACGTCCTGCACGACCCGCTTCTTGGTAGTAACTTTCCATACTTGCTGGCATTTGATAATGAATGACGTAGCGAATATTCGATTTATCGATTCCCATACCGAATGCATTCGTCGCCACCATCACTGCTACTTCATCATTTAAAAATTGCTCCTGCGCTCGTTCACGCTCTTCGTCCGTCATGCCCCCATGATATTTCGCTACGTCGATGTGCGCACGATCTAACATCGCTGTTAAAGCGTCTGCTGCTTTTCGAGTCGCTGTATAAATAATGCCCGCTTCCGTCACGTTTTTTTGAACGTAACTTTTCACATACGTGTCACGCGCTACTCCTTTGACGACACCGAACGTTAAATTGTCTCGCGCAAACCCTGTCAATGTTAATTGATGTTCAGGTACGTCGAGTGCGCGACTAATATCTGCTCGCACTTCAGGTGTCGCAGTAGCCGTTAACGCAAGCACAGGTGGTCGCGTTTCAAAATGATCAAAAATCGTATGGATATTGCGATAACTCGGACGGAAATCGTGACCCCATTCCGATATACAATGCGCTTCATCAATCGCTATGAAGGATATCGTCATGCGTTCTAACACGCGTAAAAAAGATGCTGACTGCAATCGTTCTGGCGCGATATACAATAAATCGTACTCTCCACGCTCCGCTAAATATAAAATATCTCGATATTCTTCATCAGCCAGTGTGCTATTTATGTATGCTGCTTTCACATCTAATTGATGGAGCGCGTCCACTTGATCTTTCATCAATGAAATTAAAGGGGAAATGACGAGCGTCGTTCCCTCTAATACGAGAGCTGGCACTTGATAACAGAGGGACTTCCCGCCTCCTGTAGGCATGACACAAATATGTGATTCTCCTTTTAATATTGCTTCAATCACTTTACGCTGTCCTTCTCGAAAAGTGGCAAAACCGAATACTTCTTGCAACACTTGTTGGGCTCTTTCACTCATCTTTTAAAAACTCCTTCCACAACAAAAAAGAAGACGCCCAAACGTCTCCTTTTAGTATACGCAATGTCCGCTCCTTTGTGCAAAGCTTACATTTTTGATATGCGGAATGAGCTGACCATCGCAAGACCCATTACAAGTAATAAAATAATATAAAATTGTACCGACATATAAGGTATAATGAAATAGCTTGTCGCTACAAACACACCCGCAACGGTAATCGGTAATCCGTAAAATGCACCGTCAAATGTTTGCACATTGTAACGAGCAAGACGGATCGCGCCTGCTAAAATATAGAAGATGACCATACCAATACCGAGCCATAACGTATCGACTAATACCGATTGATAAATTAAAAAGGCAGGTGCTACTCCGAATGAAATGAGATCACTCAATGAGTCGAGCTCTTTTCCAAAGTCTGATTCTGTATGGAAACGTCTCGCTGCTGCCCCGTCAAAGCGGTCACACATCGCCGCAACAATAATGAAAATTACCGCAACAGAAGGATGTCCTTTAAATAAAAAGATAAGAGATAAAATACCGAAACTTAAATTAATTAACGTTAAAATATTCGCAATCTGTTCTTTCAATTTACAATAATAATGGTGACGGATCGAAAACATACGATTCCCCCCTTTCTTAATGGAGCTGATCATAATGAAACAAAAATTATTTCAAACATTTGTACAACTGACAGGTAACGAAAAAGTGTCTCATTTTTTACAAGGATTCACTTCTTCACCACTGAGTAAACCTCTCATTCGTCCTTTCCAAAAAATATACAATATTACGGACGAAGAAATGACACGACCGGTTGCATCATACGACACATTAAATGAATTTTTCACACGCTCGATCGACATGAATTTACGACCGATCGACCAAAATCCGAAGGCGATTGTTTCCCCTGTAGACGCTGACTTAACGGCTGCCGGCCCTTTACAAGAAGGAACGCGATTTACGATTAAAGGAAAAACGTATTCGATTGATGAAGTATTCGGCTCGAAAAAAATCGCATCTTCTTATGAAAATGGCTACTATTACATTTTTTATTTATCGCCTCAACATTATCACCATTTCCATCATCCTATCGATGGCACGATTATAAATCGCTACGCTTTAGGATCGACTTCGTATCCGGTCAATCAATTAGGACTTACTTACGGAGACGAACCTTTCCATACGAACTATCGTCTTATTACTGAATTGGATACAAACTATGGGAATATAGCAATTGTGAAGGTTGGCGCTTTGAATGTCAATAGTGTACAACTTTATTGTGCAAATGAACATGTAGAAAAAGGAAAAGATTTTGGTCATTTCTCCTTCGGCTCAACTGTCGTCCTATTCCTTTCACATCAACCGAACTTTGAGTCGACCGTTGATGTCGGAAGTGCAGTACACGTCGGTGAAAAAGTTGGACAGTGGCTTTAACGATAAATGAGGAATGCAATTTGGAAAACTTAGAACTATTCATTTTACACTTCGGCTATTTCGCCGTTTTTACTTTTTTAGCACTCGGCATTTTCGGGTTGCCGATGCCAGATGAAGTCGTCGTCACTTCTGTCGGCTTCTTCACATCAAATGGTACGCTCCACTACTCCATCGCCTTACCAATTACGATTCTCGGTGTTTTCATCGGAACGTTGCTCACCTTTTATATCGGGAAATGGATCGGGAAACCACTTTTAAGAAAAGGCGGGCGTTGGATCGGCATTAAAGATCAATCGATTCAAACGACGGAAGGCTGGATTAAAAAACATGGTCCGATCACCGTCCTTTTCGGTTTCTTCATTCCTGGTATGCGTCATATTATTTGTTACATTTCAGGGATGGGTGGAATGAAAACGAAAACCTATCTCCTTTACGTTTTAATTGGCGCTTCGGTTTCAACGATTATTTATTTAACGATCGGTTACTATATCGGAATACCTTTCATCCATCCTGGAGGTGAAATCATTGATTGATAGCCACATCCATTTCGAGCAATTGCGTACGACCGTGCAAACACATTTAGTACAACAGCAGGCCATTTCCCATTTTATCGCCGTTTCAACAGATTGGGAAAGCGCACGTCGAACGTTAAATCTTTCAAAACAACACACTCAAATAATCCCAGCAGTCGGTTGGCATCCCGAACAATCGCTTCCGACCTTGAATGAATGTGCCGACTTTTTGCAATGGAGCGAACAAAACATCACCCATTTTCAAGCGATTGGAGAAGTCGGCTTACCTTATTACACACGACTCGAAAACCCTCTTCTCCCGATCGAACCGTACATGGAATGGTTTGAACAATGGATCATCCTTGCAAAACGCTACGATTTACCACTCAACTTACATATCGTACATGATGATGTTCCGCACGCTCTCAATCTACTCGAAAAACATTCCATCGTAAAAGCCCATTTCCATTGGTATAAAGGACCAACTAACGCAACAGAACGCCTTTTACAAAATGGGTATTACATTTCCATCACACCTGACATTATGTATAAAGAACGGACACAACATTTAGTAAAGAGAGTGCCCCTTGATCAAATGATGATTGAATCAGATGCTCCTTACCCTTTAGAAGGACCGTTCACAGAGCGAGATAACGATGGTACTTTTTTACACGTAACTGTGAAGAAAATGAGCGAATTACTTCATATACCCGAGGGTGTATTAAAGAAAAAGTTGACACAAACGACGAAAAAACTATACTCACTCACTTTTTAATCTTTTTTCACTTTCTTGAAAAACATCACATATTGTTCACAACCTCTCTCTATACTTAGCGATAGTTTCGAAAACAAAAGGGAGGCAATATACAATGAAAAAATGGTTATTTTTACTCGTTGCAATGTTCGCTTTAGCAGCGTGTTCAAATGAAGGGGAAGAAAAGCCGAAAGAAGATGCACAAGCTGAGGTTGAAGATGTAGAAGCAACAGACGAACATGCCGATCACGTTCACGCTGAACCAGATGAGCATACAGAATGTGCATATTGCAATATGAAAGTTTATATGGAAAATGAAGAGATGGGAGAATTCTCAGCTCAAGCGACAACAGAAGATGGCGAAGTTTTATTTTTTGACGACGCAGGTTGCCTCGTAAATTTCGAAAATGATAACGAAGATGTGAAATTAACAGAACGTCTCGTACGTGATTTCGATACGAAAGAATGGGTTGCTTTAGAAGATGCGCACATCGCACATGCGGATATCGCAACACCGATGAAATACGGTAACGCATTTTTCAATAACGAAGAAGGTTTCAACAAATTTTTAGAATCAGCAACAGACGCTAAAAAATCATCAGTCGATGAAATTAAAGAAGTTGCTTTCGCTCGCGCTGCTAAGAAAAAAGAAATGGGCGGCGGACATGACCATGGCGATCACGGAGACCACGATATGGACCACAGTGACCATGACATGGAAGATGAAGACGAACATAAAAACCATTAATCGATACGAAAAGAGAGAAGATGACAAACTTTGTCAACTTCTCTCTTTTTTATATTGTTCAAATAAATAATCATCTAATGAAGAATACCGCTCAAGTAAAGGGGCGACTGGCTCATCGATAAATAGCTGTCCTTCTCGTAAAAAGACGAGACGGTCGGCCATTTTTTCAACGATTGGAAGTAAATGCGTCGTAAATAAAATCGTTCGGCCTTTCGCATGCTCTTCCATAATCACTTTTTGCATTTCAGCTACCCAATACGGGTCTAATCCGTTCGTCGGCTCGTCTAAAATTAAAATAGGAGCGTCACTTAATAAACTTTGAGCAAAAGCGAGACGCTGATGCATCCCTTTCGAAAATGTTTTCACTTTTTGAGATTTCACTTCTTGTAAACCGACGATATCGAGCACTTCCTCTACACGCGATACCGGGGCTCCTTGCATATTTGCCATCATCGTTATATTTTCTTTCGCTGTTAACTCCGCCGGAAAAATTAAGTCATCTGGCATGTACGTAAACTGCCGTTTGTACGCCGCTTCTTCTACTGCATAACCATTTAAATGAATCGTTCCTGTTGTCGGCGCATGAATCGTCGTCAATGCTTTTAATAACGTACTTTTCCCCGCACCATTACCTCCGCATAATGCTACACACTCTCCTGCTGAAATCGTTAGCGATAATGGAGATAACGCTTCTTTTTTTCCATACGTTTTGGAAACTTGTTCAATCGTAATCATAAGTGATTTCCTTTCTTCACGAGACGAATCGAGCCGATTAACGGAATGATGATCCAAGCGATGCTTGCGATGATGAAAGCGACAATACCGAATAAAGACGTCGCCCAAATCGTAAAGTCATACATCGAAGGCCCGAAAAATGTACCGCTTTCTAACGCTAAAATAGAGCCTACTCTCACAATTTCAACAGGATTGAAAAAGACCGAGACCGTTAATACTGTCACAATTTGAGTCGCCGGCAGTAAAAAGGTAAGAGCGATGATGAGAAATTCATAAAATAAAACGAAAAATGCCCAACTAAATAAACTGACACCGATCGCATGCAGTCGACTTTTCACCCGATAACCGACCCATAAACTGAACGATAAAAATAAAGTGATTAACAATAGTGCGATCAAATAAAAGGCGACGGCTAACCCTAACCGCACGGGCATTAAAAATGACAAGACGAGCATAGCGATCCCGTATCCGAGCGTCAACATGACCGCAAGTGGTAAAAATAATCCGAGCCATTTGCCAATGACGAGCGCTGTCGGTGAAATCGGATACGTGCGATAAAGAAGTAACTGTCCGTCTTCCTTCTCTCCCGCTACGAGCATACTTCCGATTAAAATCGTCATAAGTGGCAAAATAAATAAAGAGACGTTTAATAGAGAAGCCATCTGCCTTGTAAATCCATCATATTGTGCCGTACTCGTCGCATTCGTCATAAAAATTGAAATGAATGCGAGAGAGACGAATAATAAAGATAAGAGGAGGAGCCAACGACTGCGAAACGCACGTTTCATTTCATAACGTGCAATCATCCAACTTGCGCTCAATGAGCATGTCCTCCGCTATGTGCTTCTGTAAAATGTGCCACTACTTCATCGAATGTCAGTCGTTCCCCTTCACCGTTCTCTTCCATGTAAGCGAGCAATTGTGCTTCTTCTTTGAAAGAAACGACTCCGTACATCATCGGTGTCCAATAGTCTTCATTTAAAATGTATAAAGCATCTTCCGCCGCAATCCATTCGTCTTTTTCATTATCTTTCACATACATTTGAAGCGGCTCTTCTTCCGTTTCATTTAAAAAGTCTACCATGCAACCGACATCGTCAAATTTTTCAACCGTACCGTCCGGCATAATTGCTTCTGTCGCAAACGGGATTACGGTAATGCTCATATTACAAATATCGCATACATCGATATCTGGATTAATATCGACAGGTTCCGTCGATACTTCTCCAGAACACGCTCCTAATACGAATAAAAAACTAAAAAAAAGTAAGCCGACATATTTTTTCATCATTGCTCTCCCTTTCTTCTAACGAGCGGTTGTTCATCCGTCACAACTTGCCCGCGATTAAACATGTGCTCGACAGTATTCCATAAGTTAAATGCTGGACTTTCAAAGTAAAACTGCAAATGTGGATGTTTCACCATCCAATCGGTCGTTGTCGAATTTGTTTCATACGGCAATTGTCCGATACCATTTCCAGTTAGGTCAAACCCTTTATAATCATCCCAATAATTGCGTTCTAATTGAACCGCTTCTCCACTTAATTTCGTCTGTACGATATTAGCAAGCCAATCATTTTCAGTAATCTGAATCGATTCATTTTTTCCTTTCGAACTGAGACCGACGTAATTGCCCGCAATCGTATTATCAACGACTTCAATATTGCTCGAGCTTTGAATATCGATTCCGTTATGATTGTTTGAAATCGTATTGTGTTCAATACGCATCGATTCCATATCGTAAATTAAAATACCATAGCCACGGTACGTTAATTGATGCGTCAACTCATTACTGATTAATTGAATATCATTTGAATTCATCGCCATGACACCATTCACGTTTTCAGTGAGCGTATTGTGATGTGCGTCTGCAGTTGATGAAAACATGAAATGAATGCCGTAGCGAGAATGTTCCACTCGGTTATGTTCGATCGTCGTATCGAACGCTTCATCGACATAGACACCGTCTTGTACAGCATCTATCGTATTGTGCGTGACGAGTGCTCGCTTCGTATTCAACAAATGAATCCCATTTCCACGTTTGGAATAATGGACGGGGAAACTTGTAATCTTATTGTTACTTAACGTATGGCCGAAACCACCACGAATAAAAATGCCACGCTGTACATCTTCCAATTGAACGTGATCAATCGATATTTCATTCGCACGTTGCACGAGAATACCGGCATCTTCTAACTGTTGACCGGATTGCCGAATCGTCACATTTTTAATATGGACACGGTCGGATTCGATCGTCAGAACATCGCCTTCAAAATTTCCTTGAATGATGACGTCGCCTTCTCCTTCAATCGTTAAAGGATGAGAGATAACAGCAGGCCCGTAATACGTCCCTTCTTGTAACGTAATCGTATCATAAGGTGCTGTCGCATCAATCATCGGCTGAAGTAATGTTTCTGCTGCTGAAGTGGATTCTTCATAAAATAGGACGATAAAAAACGTCATATAGACTAAAATTTTCTTCATAACTCACTTCCCCTTCACACCTTTTTATCACTCGTCGATGAAGTTTTTGTGAATAATTTGTGGATATAGAAAACAGTTATCAATGGTACGTTACTATACAATGAGCGAGAAATCAAAGTGTTTTGTTGTAAATTAAAAAAAGACTCACTCTACGGATTAAGAGTAAGTCTTCCTCATTTATAAAGCACGATCTAATTCATAAAGACGACGGTAGCGAGCGTTCGTTTCATACAATTGCTCATGACTACCAATCATATCGATTTTTCCTTCGTCCATAAAAATAATCGTATCCATCTGTTCGATTGCAGTTAAATGATGGGTAATGTAAATGACCGTTTGTTGCTGTAAGTTTTCCAACATCGTATGAACGAGGTCGCGTTCCGTTTCAGGGTCGAGTCCGACAGTCGGTTCATCGAGTACGACAATCGGGTCATTTTTCAACAAAATTCGCGATAACGCGATACGTTGACGCTCTCCTCCTGAAAAACGTTGGCCACTTTCTTCCATTTGCGTATGCAAGCCATTTTCTAATGTTGCTAAATACGTTCGCAATCCGACATGTTCGACGACGTGTTCAATTTCTTCCTCGGTCGCATCTGCTCGCCCGAGACGAATATTATTTAACACCGACGTCGCAAACAAATATGGTTTTTGATTTAAGACGCTTGCAACTTCAAAAATGTCATCTCCAAACTGATGCGCTTCGTATTGATCGATTCGAACAGCACCTGATGTCGGGACGAGTTGACCGAGTAATAGTTGTAGTAATGTAGATTTCCCTGCTCCACTCTTCCCTAAAATCGCTACTTTTTCCCCGTGTCGAATCGTTAAATCGATCTGTTCGACAGCTGGACGTTCACTTCCCGGGTAAAGAAAAGTGACATCTTCAAAGGAAATGATAGGTCGTTCAATCGAGGAAACATCGATTTGTGACGGTACAGGTTCAACCATCGTCTCTTCAATTTTTTCAATTCGTTGTAAAGACTGTTCGTACACAGGAATGCGTTCAACAGCGTGAGAGATTGGGATAATCGCTTCCATAATCGGCATGATCGCTAATGTAAATGCCGCGATATACGTCGGTGCGATTAACCCATCAGCTGCAGCATTTCCTGCCCAAAAACCGACGATGATGACGAGTACTCCTGTAAAAATTTGCAATTGCATCGTGCGCGTCTGATTCCATTCATCTAATTTCCGCTCCGCATCGACACTATTTGCCGCATCTGTTAAAAATCCATCGACAAATTGCTTTTTACGACCGCTAATAATCCAATCAGAAATTCCGAATAAAGCGTCTGTCAACGTGTCATACAATTGCCCGTGCAATGTTTTCGCACGCGTTTGATGCTTTTTAAATAAATAGAGTGAAATGAGTGGATAAACGAATGCGACAACCCCCATAGCAATGAACATAAATAATGCAAATAGTGGATCAATCGTTAATAAAGACCCGACTGCAAAGACGAACATCATCAATCCGATCAATGTCGGGAAAATTGTTCGAATGTACACGTCTTGTAAATGTTCAATATCATCTGCTAGCGTACCGAGGAGGTCCCCTGTTTTAAAACGCTCTCGAATAAACAACGCTTGCGGTTCTAAGGCCTTATACAATTTCACACGCATATCGGCAAGTATTTTCAAAACAGCGTTATGTCCGAGCAATCGTTCGACGTAACGAAAGACGGAACGTGAAATCCCGAATGTTCGCACCATGACGATCGGAATATAAACGAGTAAAATCGTTTCTGGACGTTCGCTCGTTCGCGATATTAAATATCCTGAAGTAAAGGTTAAAAGAGCGGCAGACAATAAAGCGAGAAAGCCGAAAAAGACGGTCCAGCCCATCGCTGCTTTATACTTTCGAACGTACGGTAAAATGTAACGCTTCGTATAATTCATGCCGCTCCCCCTTTCTGAGACGCTATGAGCATCTCACGAAACTTACCTTCTGTTTGTGACAGTTGTTCATACGTGCCAAATTGAACGAGTTCTCCCTTGTCTAATACGAGAATGCGATCCATATTTTTCATCCAATGCATCCGATGTGTCGCAAAAAAGACGAGATGATTTTCCAGTAATGGCACGATAATTTCTTTAATATCATGTTCTGTTTCAATATCTAAATGCGCAGTCGGTTCGTCAAACAACATGATGTCACTTTGACGTAAAAGTGTACGTGCTAGCGCAATTCTTTGCTCTTCTCCACCACTTAACGCACGTCCCCCTTGTCCGATTTTCTCTTCAAACTGATTCGGGAAACTTTGAATCAATTCGTATAAGCCGACCGTCTTTGCCGCTTTAACGACTTGTTCAAACGATGCATCTGGTTCATAAAATCGCAAATTATCTAAAACAGAAGCGCTAAAAATCGTCGGATGTTGCGGAATGTAAGCGAGTCGTTCGTGCCACTCCGCATTATTCAATGTTGAAAAAGATTGATTATTTATTTGAACTTGACCTTCTTCGAATGTCGTAAACCCTGCAAGTAATCGGATCAATGTCGACTTCCCAGAACCCGATAAACCGACAATGCCTATTTTATCTTGATGTCCGACCGTAAAATGAAGGTCGTTCAATAACAATTGTCCTTCGTCTCCATATTTCGACACGCCTTGAAATGTAAATGTACCTTCTTCCTCAATGCGCATCGGCTCCGTACTTTTTTCTGGCGCTTTCATCGCGAGTACTTTTCGTATTTCGTCTCCTGCATCTTTCCCGTCTGTCGTCGCATGGAAGTCATTTCCTAGTTCACGAACAGGTAGGAAATAATCAGGTGCTAAAATGAGCACGAGTAAAGCAGGCTCTAATAAAATCGTTCCGTTAATTAATTTCATTCCGAGTTCTACCGCAATTAATGCGACCGATAAACTCGAGAAGAAATCGAGTGCGAATGACGACATGAACGCATATTTTAACGCTCGATTCGTCGCGATTCGATATTTATTACTCACTGTTGCAATCGCCCCTTCATGTGCACGGCTACGACCGAGAAACTTCAATGTGACGAGTCCGCGCAATGAATCAACGAAATGACGAGAGAGCAAACGGTACGATTCCATTTGTTCATCGACTTTCTTCTGTGATACGAGACCGATTAAAATTAAAAAGACGATTAAAATCGGCATGACGATAATTAATGTAACACCACTTAAAAGATCTGTCGTTAAAATAAAAATAACTAAAATCATCGGAATGAGTGCCATCGATAAAAAACGTGGGATGAAAAGTTCCACATATTTTCGATATTTCGGAACTCCTTCCAATGCGAGCGTAATGAGATTTCCTGAGCCGTGCGTTCCGATTATATCCGGACCAATTTCAAATGTTTTTTCAATTAGTCGGCCACGCTCATATTCACTTACGCGAATGGCGAAGCGATATGAAATCCGCTCTTTTGCCCACTGCAATGCTTGGCGAAAAAGATGCGCAACGAAAAATAGCACAAATGATTCCATGTAAACGCTGAGTGGTTCACCGTGGAACATTTGTGTAATCGCTTTTGCCAAATATATTGCTTGGGTAATAATTGCGATCGCCTGGGCTACAGTAAGTAACCCGACGATCGCCATTATTTTTTTACTTCCTTCGTATTGAAGTAAGTGTTTGTCCATTAATGTTCCGCCTGTTCCACTTTTTTACGAGTGATGCGTTGACGGAAAATGTAATACGTCCACGCTGTATAAGCAAGTACGATCGGAACCATCGTCGCTGCAACATATGTCATTAATTTCAATGAGTAATCTCCTGAAGCTGCATCATGAATGCTTAAGTTGTAGATCGGATCAATGGAGCTGACGAGCACATTCGGGAATAATCCAACGAAGTAACTCGCTGTAATTAAGACGAATGTTAAACCTGTCATAATGAATGCCCAACCTTCACGCTGTTTCATCATGAATGGGAATGCGAGTAACAATGTTACAATCGATGCGATGATGACATATGTGAACGGTGCGTTACCGCCAGCCATAATGCCACTATCTGCTGTTAAGAACATCGCAGCGTATGCGATTAATACGACGAGTGTTGCGATGAATATTTTTTTCGCCTGTCCGAATGCACGTGCACGAATATCGTCTTCTGTTTTCAAGCCGATAAAGAATAACCCATGCAAGTACGAAAGTAAGACGAATAAAATGCCGCCGATGACAGACGTCACGTTCACGATATCCCCGAAGAAGTTCGCATTAACATGCATCCCTTCACCGAGCGGTAATCCTTGAACTAAACTTGTAAAGAATACACCGAATAGAAACGGTGGTAAAATACTACCTGTAAATAGTGCCCAATCCCATGTGTAACGCCATTTTTGTGTGTCCCCTTTTTCACGGAACTCAAACGATACACCGCGGACGATGAGCGCGAGTAATAAAAGCACGAATGCCATATAGTACCCACTAAAGACTGATGCATACCAGTGAGGGAATGCCGCAAACATCGCTCCTCCTGCTGTAATTAACCATACTTCGTTCGCATCCCATACAGGACCGATCGTACGAATTAATACGCGTCGTTCTGTTTCATCTTTCGCTAAAAATTGAGTACTCATACCAACACCAAAGTCAAATCCTTCTAAAAAGAAGAACCCGATAAACAACACACCAACTAAAATGAACCATAACTCACTTAATGCCATGTTCCGCGCCTCCTGTCTCAAATGGATCTGTCGCTGAAACGTCTACTTCTTTCGGCTTCTCTGGTCCACGCTTAATCACTTTCACGAATAATACGACCATCACAATTCCTAAAATTGTGTAAATTGTCGAGAACGCAATGAGGGAGAATAAAATCTGCCCTGCCGAAACGTTCGGTGATACGGCTGTTGCTGTTTCCATTAAACCATTTACAACCCATGGTTGACGTCCAATTTCAGACATAATCCAACCGAATGAGTTTGAAATGTAAGGGATAAAGATTGAAATGACGAGCAGTTTTAAGAACCATGTTTTCTGTGCTAATGTTTCACGGAAGTTATACCATAATCCTAATGCTGCTACTAAAATTAACACACCGCCTGTTCCCGCCATAATACGGAAACTCCAGAAAACAGTTTTAACAGGTGGGATGTAATTGCCTTCCCCGTGCTGTTGAACCATTTTATCTTGTAATGTGTTCATCCCTTCTACTTTACCTGTAAACTTATTGTACGCTAAGTAACTGAGTAAATAAGGAATGTCGATACGATTCGTACTTTCTTTATTCTCTGTGTCTATGCTTGCATACAATGTCCACGCTGCTGGGTCTCCACTATCTTCCCAAAGTCCTTCTGCCGCCGCCATTTTCATCGGCTGTGCGTGCATTAAATATTGGGCTTGTGAGTGACCTGTTAAAGCGATCGCCAGTGCCGCAATCATACCGATTACTAATGAAATGTTCATCGAATGGCGTGCAAGCTCTTGATGACGACCTTTCATCATATACCACGCACTAACACCTGCGATGAAAAATGCTCCTGTCGCGAAACTCGCAAAAATCGTATGCGGGAATGCGACCCACAATTTTTCGTTCAATAATACTGCTGCGATGTCATTCATCTCTGCTCGACCATTTTGTAAGACGTAACCGACTGGGTTTTGCATAAATGAGTTCGCTGCTAAAATCCAAAATGCTGAAAGGGCTGTACCGAACGATACCATCCAAATTGAGAACAAATGGACACGCTTCGATACTTTATTCCAACCGAAAATCCAAATTCCGATAAATGTTGATTCTAAGAAGAACGCAAGTAATGCTTCAATTGCTAAAGGCGCTCCAAAGATGTCTCCTACGAAACGTGAATATTCGGACCAGTTCATTCCGAATTGGAATTCTTGAATAATCCCTGTGACGACCCCTACTGCGAAGTTAATAAGGAAGAATATCATCCAGAACTTCGTCATCTTTAAATAAATGTCTTTCTTTTTCACAACATACATCGTTTGCATGATCGCAATAATGAATGCGAGTCCGATTGATAGCGGAACGAAGATGAAGTGGAATAGTGTCGTCGAAGCAAATTGAATTCTTGCTAACATCACTTCTTCCATCATTGTAAAACACTCCTCTCGGTGATTTTAAATTTTTTTCCGATTTCGATGTTGCTGTTCACCATACTTCTATTGTATAAGATTATTGTTTTTCTTTCGTGAACAAACTGTTGCCATACTGTTACAAACTGACGAACGAAAGCCCTTTCACATCCATTCTTGTAATAAATCAGACACAGTTCAACAGTCTGCCATACTTTACCCTACCCGATGAAGTTTAATCTTTATTATAAAAGGTAATAAAAAGTAGAGTTTTATAGAAGGAATTTTTTCCTCGACTCACTTCTCACATTAGAATTTTTATCTTTTTATAATGATTCTAAACAAAATGCTTGTGAAATGAAAAAGAAGTTGCTATGATGTAATCGAATGGTGTGAACCAAATCATATTCGGGAGGGATTTTAAATGAGAAATAAAGAAAGAGATTCTCAACAACAATTAACGACAGCAGCAGGTGCTCCAGTAGTAGACAATGAAAACTCAATGACGGCAGGCCCACGTGGTCCGGTACTTTTACAAGACGTTTGGCTCATTGAAAAATTAGCTCACTTCCATCGTGAAGTTATTCCTGAGCGTCGTATGCACGCAAAAGGTGGCGGTGCACACGGTACGTTCCGCGTCACAAACGATATTACACAATATACGAAAGCGGCAATCTTCTCTGAAGTCGGAAAAGAAACACCGATGTTCGCTCGTTTCTCAACGGTTGCAGGTGAGCGCGGTGCAGCAGATGCTGAACGTGACATTCGTGGATTTGCTTTGAAGTTTTATACAGAACAAGGAAACTGGGATTTAGTCGGTAACAACACGCCAGTATTCTTCTTCCGCGATGCAATGCATTTCCCTGACTTAAACCACGCAATTAAACGTGATCCACGTACAGGTTTACGTAGCGCAACGAATAACTGGGATTTCTGGACAAGCTTACCAGAAGCACTTCATCAAATTACGATTACGATGAGCGACCGCGGTATTCCGAAATCATTCCGTCATATGCACGGTTTCGGTAGCCACACATATAGCTTTATTAATGCGGAAGGTGTACGTCACTGGGTGAAATTCCACTTCCATACACAACAAGGAATCGAAAACTTATCAGACGCAGAAGCAGCTGAAAAAGTAGGTCATGACCGCGAAACACATATTCGTGACTTGTACGATTCAATTGAAGAAGGTAATTTCCCAAAATGGAAAATGTACATTCAAGTGATGACGGAAGAACAAGCACGCAACCACCCTTACAATCCATTCGATTTAACGAAAGTATGGTATAAAGGAGACTTCCCATTAATCGAAGTGGGAGAGTTTGAATTAAATCGTAACCCGGACAATAACTTCGCTGAAGTAGAACAAGCAGCATTTACACCAGCAGCTGTTGTACCAGGAATTAGCTTCTCACCTGACAAAATGTTACAAGCACGCCTCTTCTCTTACGGAGATGCACAACGTTACCGTCTCGGTGTGAACCATCACCAAATTCCTGTTAACGCGCCACAATGTCCATTCCATAGCTATCACCGCGACGGTGCGATGCGAACAGATGGCAACTTAGGTGCAACGAAAACGTATCAGCCAAATAGTTACGGTGAATGGCAAGATCAACCATCTTACAAAGATCCAGCACTTCGCTTAGATGGCGATGCGGACATTTACGATTTCCGTGAAGATGATGATGATTACTACACACAACCAGGTAAATTGTTCAACTTAATGAACGATGAGCAAAAAGAAGCACTCTTCGGCAATACGGCTCGCAATATGGGCGATGCGCCAGATTTCATTAAATACCGTCACATCCGCAACTGTCACCATGCAGATCCTGCTTACGGTGAAGGTGTTGCGAAAGCGATGAATTTAACAGTAGAAGACGCATTTAAAGAAGAACGTAAATAATACAAAAACGCAAAACGACCGCCATCGTTTTGCGTTTTTCTTTACATATATTCCACCGACTGAATGAGACTATCTGATGATTTTGCTAACATGTCGACAGCGCTCGTCAATTCATTTAAAATATTCGAGATTGTCGCAATTTCTTCATTTGACTGTTCACTCTGTTCTTTAATTCCTGTCATAGAATGAACAATTTCACTAAAAACACCTGATACTTGTTTTGAATTATTTGCGCTCGTATAAATTAAGTTATACATCGCATCAATCGAACGTTTCATCTCTTCTGTACGACTGTCCATATCTTGAATGAGACCTGTCACATTACCAATCGCCTTTTTCGTTTCTTCTGATAAATTGCGAACTTCACTTGCAACAACTGCAAATCCTGCACCGTGGTCTCCAGCTCGTGCCGCTTCTATCGCTGCGTTCAATGCGAGCAAATTCGTTTGATCAGCAATTGATGTGACGAGGCTGACGATTGAACGAATTTGATCGGAAGACTCTCTTAGCTCCTCCATCTTCTGCGTTAACTCATCCATTTGCGTCGTTGTCACATTCATCTCTTCTGTTTGCTTCGTCATTAATTCATTTCCACTCACTGAGCTTTCTTCCGTATCGACGACGAGTTCAAAATTCTTTTCTGTAAAGCTTTTAATCGTCTCTGCTTGATGAGCGAGTTGTTCAATCGCTGAACTCGTTTCTTGACTGATCGCAGCTAATTCTTCCACCGTACCGAGAATCGTCTGTTTAATCATTTCTTTTTCTTCTAAATCTTTTTCACGTAACTTTAAAATTTCTTCATCGTACGCTTCCGTTACGAGCTGCTGTTCAAAGTTCAACACTTTATTAAATGCGATGACGACATCTGTTTTCACTCGTTCTGGCATTTCTAATTGATGTACGAAGTTGACGAACTCTTCAAATAAACTTGCAAACGAACCGATGTACCATTTCGTCTCTAATTGGATACGCACATGTGCTTTCGCAATACGAATTCTTTGTTGAAAATAAGCTTCATCAATCTTCCCTTTGAAAATTGCACTTAAGTGAGCATGTAAAGTCCCTTTTAAACGTTCTACTGTACTATGTTCCCGAATGAGCTTACTTAACTCAGGAATTTTTTCTAAACCACTATAAAAGGCTTCTGCTGTCACTTTTAATAATTCGTCTGAATAAGGTTTCAACAGTTGTAAAATAGCTAAATCTCGTTCAGTTAAATGAACGAGTTGCAGTTGCTTTTGCAACGTTGGAT
>JASLHQ010000020.1 GCA_030152265.1 Savagea sp. | reverse complement strand
CGAAGAAGTTGGTAAAAAGTTACGCGCAATGATGCCATTTGTTAACCAAAAATAATTTTCAAAAAACGAAAGAAGGGGTGGCGAAGTGAAGAAAATCGACATATTTGACACAACATTAAGAGACGGGGAGCAATCGGCAGGGATCAACTTGAATACTCAAGAAAAACTGGAGATTGCGAAACAGCTAGAAAAATTCGGTATGACGATCATTGAAGCAGGTTTTCCTGCTTCGTCACCCGGAGATTTCGACGCAGTTAATAAAATTGCAAAAACAGTAAAAAATTCAATCGTAACAGGGCTCGCTCGTTCAATCGAACGCGATATCGATACGAGTTGGGAAGCTTTGAAAGTAGGAGAGCAACCACACTTACACGTCTTCATCGCGACGAGCCCGATTCATATGAAATATAAATTACAACGCACGCCAGACGAAGTAGTGGAACAAGCGGTCGCAGCGGTAAAATACGCACGTAAGTTTTTCCCACTCGTTCAATTTTCGGCAGAAGATGCATCACGTTCAGACTTAGACTTTTTAGCACGTATCGTCGGTGAAGTGATCGAAGCAGGAGCGACGACAGTTAACTTACCGGACACGGTCGGTTATGCGACACCAGAAGAGTACGGTGCGATGTTTAAATATGTGAAAGAGAACGCAAAAGGCGCAGACCGCGTGAAGTTGTCATGTCACTGTCATGACGACTTAGGGATGGCGGTGGCCAACTCGATCGCAGCTGTGCAAAACGGTGCGGAACAAGTGGAAGGAACAATCAACGGAATCGGAGAGCGTGCAGGAAACGCTGCGCTTGAAGAAGTTGCTGTTGCATTCCACATTCGAAACGACTTCTACAATGTTGACACAGGTGTTAATTTAGTCGAAACGAAGAAGACGAGCCAAATGGTGAGCCGTTTGACAGGTGTCGTCATTCAACCGAACAAGGCGGTCGTTGGTCGCAATGCGTTCGCTCACGAATCAGGAATTCACCAAGACGGCATGTTGAAAAATCGTGAAACGTATGAAATTATTACGCCTGAATTAATCGGTGCGAAAGACGAACCTCTCGCACTCGGTAAACACTCAGGACGTCACGCATTTAAAGACCGTGCGATTTCGATGGGCTTTGACTTAACTGACGAACAGTTAAATGCTGCATTCGTCGCATTTAAAGAGCTTGCGGATCGTAAAAAAGAAGTGACAGAAGATGACTTGTTCTTCTTATTCACGAACCAACAGACGAAAAATACAGATGTTCCATTGTATCGTTTACAACGTACACAAGTGGAATATCGCAATAACGAACCACATGCGACAATTTCGGCGACAACTCCAGAAGGAGAAGAAAAAACAGTCGAATCGGTCGGAGCTGGTGGTTCAGTAGAAGCGATTTTCAACACACTTGAAAAACTAGTTGGCGGCGAAGTACACATTTTAGATTATCGTGTTACATCGGTCGGCAAAGGGCGCGATGCACTCGGTGAAGCGGTCATTAACTTAAGCATTGATGGCGAACGTTTCACAGGACGCGATGCGGCGCAAGACGTGTTACAAGCGTCAGCGAAAGCATACATTAACGCGGTGAATCGACGCATTATGCGCGATACGATGAAAAAACAAGCAATGGAAGCGAAATAAGGGGGAGCAACGATGGAAAAGAGAGTTACGGTATTAGCTGGAGACGGTATTGGAAAAGAAGTAACAGGCGCAGCAGTCGTCGTATTGGAAGCAATCGCTAAAAAATACGGCCATACGTTCCATTTCGATCATCAATTGATCGGTGGTGCAGCAGTCGATGCGAAAAACGATCCATTACCAGAAGAGACAATCGCAAGTTGTGAAGCGAGCGATGCGATTTTATTAGGTGCAGTAGGAGGTCCGAAATGGGATAATAACCCACCTGCCTTGCGTGCAGAACAAGGGCTACTCCGACTTCGTAAGCAATTCGATTTGTTCGCGAACTTACGCCCGGTAAAAGCGGTATCAACTCTCGTCCAATCGTCGCCTTTAAAAGAAGACATTGCGAAAGATGTTGATATGATGATCGTTCGTGAATTAACAGGTGGGGTTTATTTCGGTACACCGAGCTTGTATAACGATGAAGAAGCGGTCGATACGATGCCGTATTCTCGTAGAGAGATTGAGCGCATCGTCGACAAAGCGTTTGAAATTGCGAAAAAGCGTAATAAACGCATCACGTCCGTCGATAAAGCGAACGTTTTAGCGACGAGCCGCTTATGGCGTCAAATTGTAGATGAGAAAAAAGCGCAATATCCAGAAGTGGAAGTGCGTCACCAACTCGTCGACTCTGTCGCAATGAGCATCATTACAAACCCGAAAGATTTTGATGTTATTTTAACGGAAAACTTATTCGGAGATATTTTGAGTGATGAAGCTTCAGTTATTACAGGTTCACTCGGTTTATTACCTTCTGCGAGCATCCGTTCAGACGGTTTCGGTATGTACGAGCCAGTCCACGGAACAGCGCCAGAAATTGCGGGTCAAAACATTGCAAACCCAGCAGCAGCGATCCTTTCAGCAGCGATGATGCTCACGTATTCATTCGATATGTTGGAAGAAGCGAAAGCGATTGAAGATGCAGTGTACGGCACGTTTGAAGATGGTCATTTCACAGGGGATTTAACGAAAGATAACCCACTCGGCACGAAAGAATGGACAGCAAAAGTACTTCAACGTTTACAAGCGTAATGAAACGAATGTTCAAGAAATGCTCAAAATGATTTTGAGCATTTCTTCTATAATATGGAATGATTTTTTGAAAGGAGCTCCAACATGCCAAAAACAATTATTGAAAAAGTATGGGACAAACATGTCGTTTATGAAGAAGAGGGAAAACCAGATTTACTTTATATCGATTTACATCTCGTTCACGAAGTGACATCACCACAAGCGTTCGAGGGGCTTCGTTTAGCAGGACGTAAAGTACGTCGACCAGATTTAACGTTCGCAACGATGGACCATAACGTTCCGACGAAAAACTTACCGACGATTAACGATCCGATTGCACGTAAACAAATTACGACATTAGTCGATAACTGTAAAGAATTTAACGTACCACTTGCAGACATGGCACACCCTGATCAAGGGATCGTTCACATTATCGGACCAGAGCTCGGATTGACGACACCTGGTAAAACGATCGTCTGTGGAGATAGCCATACGTCAACACATGGTGCATTCGGTGCGATCGCATTCGGTATCGGAACGAGTGAAGTGGAACACGTCTTATCGACACAAACATTGTGGCAAGCACGTCCGAAAACGATGGAAATTCGTGTCAATGGCGAATTAGGATACGGCGTCGCAGCGAAAGATATTATTTTAGCGATCATCGCAAAATTCGGTATCGATGTCGGAACAGGGCATATTGTTGAATTTACGGGTGAAGCGATTCGCAATTTAACGATGGAAGAGCGTATGACGGTATGTAATATGTCGATCGAAGCGGGAGCGAAAGCAGGATTAATTAGCCCGGATGAAACGACGATCGAATACATTCGCGGACGCAAATACGCTCCACAAGGCGAA
>JASLHQ010000187.1 GCA_030152265.1 Savagea sp. | reverse complement strand
TCTCATCCTCCCGACTTTACTGCTCGTCTTTATGAGAATCTCGGCGTTCTTTGTCGTTGCACCACTATTTTCATATCGGACGATTCCGAACGTGCAAAGATTAATTCTCGCGCTCATTTTAGCAGTATTGCTCGTAGGTTCGATTCAAACAGCGGAGCCGATACCGCTCGATGGTACATATTTTTTACTCATTATGAAAGAAGTCGTCGTCGGTTTAGCGATTGGCATCGTTGCTTTCATCGTAATGAGTGCGATTCAAATCGCTGGTGGATTTATCGATTTCCAGATGGGTTTTGCAATCGCGAACGTCATTGACCCTCAAACAGGAGCACAATCTCCTTTGCTCGGTCAGTTTTTTAATGCAGTTGCTTTGCTGTTATTGCTAACATTGAATGGACATCATTTGCTGTTAGATGGTATTTTTTACAGTTATGAATTCATTGGATTAACGCAGATTGGGTTAGCCTTCGGGGAGGAAAACTTCGCAGTCTTTATTACGAAAACATTTGCGCAAGTGTTTCTCATTTCATTCCAAATGGCCGTTCCAATCGTCGCAACTTTATTTTTAGTCGACTTAGCACTCGGGATTACAGCGCGAACAGTTCCACAATTGAACATTTTTGTCGTCGGTTTCCCAATTAAAATTACAGTGAGCTTTCTCGTGCTCGTCGTTATGGTTCCTGTCATGGTTGCGCTCATTCGTCGTTTATTTGAATTTATGGCGTACTCGATGCGCGATTTAATGCTTATTTTAGGAGGCGGCTAATGATGCAATTACTACGTCTCGATTTGCAATTTTTCTCGGGTGAAAAAACAGAAAAAGCGACACCGAAAAAAAGGGAAGATTCTAGAAAAAAAGGTCAAGTACTGAAAAGTCAAGATGTGACGAGCGCGCTCGTTATTTTATGTGTGTTTTTATTTTTATTTTTTGCCGCACCTTTTTTCAGAGAACGGGTCTTTCACTTTTTCAAATTTACGTTCACTGAGCTCGTCTCGACTCCTTCGATTACGAAAGATTCGGTCATGCTCGTATACATACAAGTGTTATTGAAAATGGCAGTCATTTTATTACCTGTCTTCATCGTTTCAATTATTGCAGGAATTAGTGCGAATTTAATGCAGTTCGGTTTTTTATTTACGACTGAACCGTTGAAGTTCGATTTGAAGAAGGTCGATCCAATCAAAGGGTTAAAACGTATTTTCTCAGTTCGTGCAATCGTTGAATTGTTAAAGTCAGTATTAAAAATATCATTTATAGGTTCTGTTACGGCGACGATTGTCGTCATCAATATCGATAAAGTATTAGGACTCGCTTTTAAAACGCCTGCTGAAACATTGATGACGGTTGCGAAACTCGTTGGAATTATGGGAATTGTGGCAGCTTTCGTCTTACTATTCATTTCGATTCTCGATTACTTTTATCAAAAGTATGACTATGAAAAGAACTTAAAAATGTCGAAGCAAGATATTAAAGATGAATATAAAAATATGGAAGGGGACCCGCTTATTAAATCACGCATTAAACAGACACAGCGTGAGATGGCGATGCGTCGGATGATGCAGGAAGTCCCAGAAGCAGACGTCGTCATTACGAACCCGACGCATTATGCGATCGCTTTAAAGTATAAAGATGGCGAAATGGACGCACCGATCGTCGTCGCCAAAGGGGTAGACTTCGTCGCACAAAAAATTAAAATGATCGCGAAAGAACATGATATCGTCATGGTTGAAAACCGGCCGCTCGCACGTGCGATGTATGACGAAGTCGAAATCGATCAAGCGGTACCAGAACAATTTTTTAAAGCGGTAGCTGAAGTGCTCGCATACGTTTACCGTTTGAAACGCAAAATATAAAATGAAGAAGAAAGAAGGGATGACATGCAATTTAAAGATTTAGGTGTACTCGCAGCGGTTATTATGATCGTCGCGATGCTCGTCATCCCATTACCATCGTGGCTGTTAAGTTTTTTAATTATCGTGAACATCACATTAGGTTTGCTCGTCTTATTGACAGCGATGAATATGAAGGAAGCTCTCGAATTTTCTATCTTCCCATCACTCTTGCTCTTACTTACGTTGTTTCGACTCGGATTGAACGTGTCGACAACGCGTGCGATTTTAACACGTGGAGAAGCAGGGGGCGTTGTTGATACATTCGGTACGTTCGTAACGGGTGGTAACGTCATCGTCGGTCTCGTCGTCTTCGTCATTTTAATCATCATCCAGTTCATCGTTATTACGAAAGGTTCGGAACGTGTATCTGAAGTTGCTGCACGTTTCACACTCGACGCGATGCCTGGTAAACAGATGAGTATCGATGCGGACTTAAACGCAGGGATGATTTCTGAAATCGATGCGCGTGAACGTCGCGAAAAAGTAAGTAACGAAGCAGACTTTTACGGTGCGATGGACGGGGCGACAAAGTTCGTTAAAGGGGACGCAATCGCCGGGATTATTATCGTCATCATTAACTTAATCGTCGGGATGATCATCGGGGTTGCTCAAATGGGATTAACATTCGCAGAATCGGCGGAACGTTTTTCTCGTTTAACCGTCGGGGACGGGATCGTTTCTCAAATTCCAGCACTCCTCATTTCGACAGCGACAGGGATCGTCGTGACGCGTGCAGCATCAGACGGCAACCTCGGAACAGATATTACAGACCAATTGCTCGGACAACCGAAATTGTTATATGTTGCAGGAACGACGATTTTCTTACTCGGGATTACGACGCCAATCAGTTTAATGTTAACGACACCGATCGCCCTCGCTTTAGTGATCGGAGCGTACATGATGCGTCAAGAGGCGGAAGAAGATCCGGAAGAATTGTTAGAAATGGAAGAAGAAGTTGAGACGGATGAGATGAAGAGTCCTGAAAACGTCATTAACTTATTAAACGTCGATCCGATCGAATTCGAATTCGGTTACGGACTTATCCCGCTCGTTGATGCGGAACAAGGTGGAGACATTTTAGACCGAGTCGTCATGATACGACGCCAATTAGCACTTGAACTTGGTCTCGTCATTCCAGTCGTTCGAATTGTAGATAACATCCAACTTCAGCCGAACGAATATCGCATTAAAATTAAAGGGAATGAAATGGCTAGAGGAGAACTCTTACTCGATCATTACTTAGCGATGAGTCCAGGGGGAGAAGATACGATTGAAGGAATCGACACGATCGAGCCGTCATTCGGACTTCCAGCGAAATGGATTACAGAAGATGTGAAAGAAGAAGCTGAAATTATGGGTTACACCGTCGTTGACCCACCGAGCGTCGTCTCGACTCATTTAACTGAAATTATTCGAGCGAATGCATCGGAACTTCTCGGCCGTCAAGAGACGAAACAACTTGTCGATCACATTCACGAGTCGAGCCCGATTCTCGTAGACGAGCTCACACCGACACCGCTCTCAATCGGAGAAATTCAAAAAGTGTTGGCCGGCTTATTGCGTGAAAAAGTGTCGATTCGTAACTTGCCTGTCATTTTCGAAACGTTGGCAGATTACTCAAAATATACATCAGACATCGATTTATTAATCGAATATTGTCGTCAAGCGCTCGCTCGTCAAATTACGATGCAATATGCACCGCAAGACGGTAGCGCATTGAAAGTACTTACCGTGTCAGGAAATGTTGAAAAATTGATGGCGGATCACATTGAACAAACAGAACATGGAAGCTATTTATCACTAGCTCCTGAACAATCACAACAAATTTTAGAATCTCTTGCGCAAGAAGTAGAACGTGTCGCATTAATGAATCAAACGCCTGTCGTACTCTGTTCGCCAGCGATTCGCATGTATTTACGTCAAATTACAGAGCGCTACTTCCCACAAATACCTATTTTGTCATATAATGAATTAGAAGCTTCAATTGAAGTACAAAGTGTCGGGGTGGTGGACATCGGATGAAACAGAAAACATATGTAGCAGATTCTATGGTAGAAGCGATGCAGTTAGTGCGTGCTGATTTTGGTGAGGATGCCGTTATTATTCGTTCTTCAGTTATTCAAACGAAGGGCTTTCTCGGCATGTTTAAAAAAAATAAAGTAGAAGTTGTCGCCGGTCTTGAAGAACCTATTATTCGACCGGCGTCATCTCGTTTAGTTCAACTTAAAGATACGGACCGTGAATTAGAGCGGAAAGAATCAGAGCGTATGACAGAGCAATTGCTCGAGATGAAAAAAATGTTGCAGCAATTACAAACGAAATCGAATAAAGATCATTATCCGAAACCTTTACAAGTTATTTATGAAGGATTGATGGACCATGAGTTGAATGAAAAATTAACTTTGCAAATTTGTGACGCTGTTTATCAGAAAATTAAAACGAAAGACGTCGTCGATGATGAACTGTTAATGAAACTCGTTCGTCAAGCGCTCTTACAACAGTTTGAGCAATACGAATGCGGTGGCGTGACGTTCGATAAAAAATTCATTAATATCGTCGGTCCGACAGGTGTCGGGAAGACGACGACGATCGCAAAAATTGCAGCGCGTGCATTATTAGAAAAGAAGAAGAAAATCGGGTTCATAACGACTGATACGTATCGAATCGCAGCGATTGAGCAGTTGAAGACATATGCGAATTTATTACAAGCACCTGTTGAAGTCGTATATAGCCGCGAAGATTTCGAACGAGCGAAGGACCGTTATACGGATTACGATATCGTCTTTATCGATACGGCAGGGCGCAATTATAAAGATAAACAATTTGTGGAAGATTTAAATGAATTAATTCGATTTGACAAAACGATGGAGTCGTACCTCGTTCTTTCACTCGTTTCAAAAGAACGTGATATGATAGAAATAGCGAATCAATTTGAACATGTACCGATTCGTCGTTTTATTTTTACGAAAGCAGATGAAGCGACGAATGTCGGTTCTATTTTTAATATGATGGATGCATTTAGTCTAGGAGTAGCGTATATTACGGACGGTCAAGAAGTACCGGAGGATTTAGAAGAAGCATCAGTGGAACAATTAGTGGATCGATTGTTAGAGGGTGTGAATTGCGATGAATGATCAAGCAGCGAAATTAAGGCAACGAATGGTTCAAGCGATTGACCAAGCACGAAATGAGACGGGAGCGCGTCAACATTTATCACTCGCTCGCACTATTGCTGTCGTGAGCGGTAAAGGCGGAGTAGGGAAGACGAATATTTCCGTTAATTTCGCTTTAGAATTGGCGCGCAATCGAAAAAAAGTGATGTTGCTCGATATGGATTTAGGGATGGGAAATGTACATATCATTCTCGGTCAACACCCTAAGTTTTCATTGAAAGATTATTTAGTAGGCAATGCGCTCATTGAAGAGACTGTTACATCGTACAACACCCATTTAGATTATATTGCGGGGGGAAGCGGTCTCGACGACATTATGGAATGGACGGACGAGATTGTAGAGCGGCTCATGACGGTTTTTGATGAGATGCAAAAAACTTACGATTACATCATATTCGATATGGGAGCAGGTGCAACGAAGCGGACGATTGAACTTATCGGAGCAGTGGACGATATTATTGTTGTAGCAACCCCTGAACCGACATCGATCACAGATGCCTATTCAATGATGAAATATATCGTCATGAATGACTTTGATAAACCGCTCCATATTATCACGAATCGCGTTCAAAATAACAAACAGATGAAGCAAGTATCACATCGATTACAATATGCTATGAAGAACTTTTTGAAAAAAGAGACGGTCGTTCTCGGGAACTTACAAGAAGACCCATTGATGACTGAAGCGGTTATTGCACAAAAGCCGTTCACAGAATTGAAACCAAATGCAACGCTTTCAAAACAGCTCACTCAAATTACGCAAGCGTTTATCGGCAATCCTTTTGAACGAGTTGAAGAGCCGAATCATTTCATTCAAAAATTGAAAGGTTTCTTCATGAAAGGAAGTAGGTAATGTCATTATGAATACTATACGTGTACTCGTCGTTGATGATTCCGCTTTCATGCGTAAAATTATCTCAGACATATTAAATAAACATCCTAAAATTGAAGTAATAGACGTCGCACGCAATGGTAAGGAAGCTGTTGAAAAAACGATTCGCTTAAAACCAGACGTCATCACATTAGATATCGAAATGCCAATTATGGATGGACTCGAAGCGCTCGATCATATTATGAAAGACGTTCCGACACCTGTCGTCATGTTATCGAGCACGGCAAAGGCGAGTTCGGATAGTACAATGGTCGCAATAGAGAAAGGTGCAGTAGACTTCGTCGCGAAACCAGGAGGCTCGATT
>JASLHQ010000150.1 GCA_030152265.1 Savagea sp. | reverse complement strand
AAAAAGAAGAGGCATCGGATGCACCTCGTGAAAATGTTTCAGAAGAGCGAGCGGAAGTTTTAAAATTACGAGAGCTCGGAATCGACGATGCGATCCCTTCTAAAATTATTGAAGACAATCCACATAAGCGCATCATCCTTTGGTCAGTCGATGGACAAGATATGTATAAAAGCATCGCCCTTCTTTCAAAAAATCATGTGAAATTTGTGCATTTAACGAAAGACGGCTTGCTTTACGACGGCCCGCTCGAATAAAAAAATCCTGTTCGCTCACGAAGCGGACAGGATTTTGTACATTATACACCTTTAATAATTTTTGAACGAAGGCGATTCGACATCCATTCAATAATTAAAATTAAAATAATTAAACCGATCAATAAAGCGCCAACTTCTGGCCAGCGGTGAGAGTTCATCGCAAAGATTAACGGCGCCCCAATACCTCCTGCACCGACTAATCCGAGCACAGCCGCATCCCGCATATTCATATCGAAACGATAAATGACAATCGAAACGAATAAAGCGGAAAGTTGTGGAATGACGCCGAAACGAATTTTCTCATACGTCGTACATCCAGCCGATTCCATCGCTTCGAGTACACCGTGATCTAATTCTTCGATGACATCGGTATACAACTTAGACAACATCCCGATGGAAACGAATGACATCGTTAACACACCAGTAAATGCCCCTTGCCCTGTCACGCGAATGAACAATAAACCGTAAATGATCGCAGGAATCGTACGGATAACAATGAGTAATAAGCGAACGAGATACGCCACTGGTTTTGGCACGATCGTCGTCGCGGATAAAAAGGCGAGCGGAATCGCTAAGACAGAACCGACAATCGTTCCTAAAAAGGCGATTGCCACTGTTTCTAGCAATAAGTAAGGTACGCCTTGTTGTGTAAAGTTAAACAATAAGTCCATATTCGGTTGGACAATCCCGAGCAAAATATTTTTCGCTATTTTCATGCCGCTTTCCGTAAAGTTCGAAAAGTCGATCGCTGTCGTCGACCAAACTAAAAACAAAAATGCGAAAATCATCGAAATGATCGTCGATGTTTTCCATCTCGGTTCTTGTTCGTATTGACGTTGTACTGCATTCATGGACGCACCTCCTAAATTAATTTCTTACGCAATGTTTCGCTGATCGTCTCAATGACAATAACCGTTACCATCAACAATAAAAGAATCATACCGACGTTCGAATAGTTTCGCCATCCGATGTTTTCATTCAACATGAGTCCGATTCCACCCGCTCCAACGAGTCCTAAAATCGAAGCGTATCGAACATTCCCTTCGAATGAAAACAGTGCAGTCGATAAATAAGACGGTAACACTTGCGGAAGAATCGCATAGCGGAAACTTTGCAAAGGTGTCATCCCAACTGAAAGCATCGCATCGTACGCTTTCATATCTGCGTTTTCAATTTGTTCGTACAATAATTTCCCGACATAAGCGATCGTGAACATAAAGATCGCTACCGTACCCGCCATCGTCCCGAGTCCGAGAATAAATGTCGCAATCGATGCGACGATGAGTGTCGGCAATGTTCGCAACACACTTAGGAAAAACTTACTTAACGATACGACGACACGATTGCTGATCATATTCGATGAAGCAAGGTACGCCATCGGTAAAGCTAATAAAGCGCCTAAAGCCGAACCGATAAACGACATTTTAATCGTATCGAGTAACGGAATCCATAATTTGCTCGCATAGGCGAAGTTCGGGCTAAACAATTGTTCTAAAATGACCCATAAAGCAGGCAAACGTTCAAACAACTCGACGATATTAAAGCCCGTCAATTTTCCTGCAGCGATCGTCAAAACAACTAATAAAAGCACGACGAAAGGAGTTTGTGAACGTTTCATTACGACCGTTTTGCCATTTGACAACGTGACGGTAGACGGCTTCATTCCGAATAATTTCACGTTACTCTCCCCCTATCTCCTCAGGCAATTGACCGTTATAAATGGAGCTCAATACCGCTTCATCCACATCGCTTGCCGGTCCGTCATAAACGACTTCACCTGCGCGAATTCCGATGACACGCGAAGCGTACTCAAGCGCAAGGTCCACGTGGTGAATATTCATAATGACGGTCATATTTAATTCTTTATTAAACGTTCTAAAATCGTCCATTACTGCTTTTGCTGTGACCGGGTCAAGAGAGGCAACCGGTTCATCCGCTAAAATGATTGAAGGTTCTTGAGCGAGTGTACGCGCAAGCGCAACACGCTGTTGCTGTCCTCCTGACAGTTGGTCGACACGCACGAACGCCTTATCTAAAATTCCTACGCGGTCTAACGCTTCTAATGCTTTCATTTTCTCTTCTTTCGTGAAAATGCCGAACACTTTACGCCAAACGGGTAAATCTGGAACGAATGAAACGAGTACGTTTTTCAATACGGTCGCACGCGTAATTAAGTTGAATGATTGGAAAACCATCCCGATCGAACGACGCATTTGACGCACTTCTTTTTTGTTTAACGTCGGGACATTTTGACCTTGTACGATCAATTCTCCTTCCGTAATTTCGTTCATGCGGTTTACGCAGCGAATAAAGGTTGACTTCCCCGCTCCTGATAATCCGATGACCGCCACATATTCTCCTTGCTCGATCGTGACGTTGACATCTTTTAATCCTTGAAATCCGTTCGGATACGTCAAGCCGACTTCTTTAAATTGAATCAAGCTGTTCACTCCTTCTTCTTATAAAAGAAAGAGTGTCTTGCCTATGACAGACAAAGACACTCGAAATTTCTTAATTTAATTGTAATTCTTGCAATAACTGTTGCGCTTTACGCTCGTTGTCGTAATCGCTATCTGAAGCTTCTTGGTATCCTTCGTGACTATAAATCGCAATCACTTCTTTACCTTCATCTGTTTTAGCAATTTCGATAAATGCTTCTTGTAATGCTTTTTTCAAGTCAGCATCCATAATTTTTGAGTTTTTGCTTACTGAAATCGTATCGTTATAAATCGCTGGCATAACACCGATTACGTTCGTTTCATCCCAGATTGATTCTTTACGATCGAATTCGCTCGTCCATTGGTCTTCGTAGTCACGACGTGCATCCGCATACGTGACAAGAACGTCTGTCTGGCCACTCGCAAGACGTGCAAACGCATTACCGTATGAATCCGCTTGGACGACTTTAGATAAGTCAGGAATTGTTTTGTCGAAGTTTTCTTTTAACCAAAGAGATGGGTAAATGTAACCTGCTGGTGATGATGATGACATGACGTTCCAGTTTGCACCGTCTAAGTCTTCAAATGTTAATTGTTCTCCAGCGTTTACTTTCTCCGCTAATTGTTGTCCTTTTTCAGTTGGACCTGCGATTAAAATCGCGCGGTAAGATGTTGTTTGTTCTTCTGTTGGAGCTGTTGGTTTGTTGTCGTTCCAATCTTTCGCTTCTTCAGAATCATTGTTTAATCCAGCGCGTGTCGCTGTTAAAATAACTTCAGCACCATCGTCATACAATACGTATGTGCCACCTGGAATTAATCCGATATCCGATGTACCTGCTGATAATGCTTCTCCGACTGATTCGAAGTTCGTACCGACTGTAATATCTACTTTCGCAACGTCATATCCTTGTTTTGCTAACTGTTCTGTTAACATTTCTTTCAAAGGCTCAGTCGCTGTCGTAATTTCTTGTGGGTCACGTGATGGAACGAAACCGATCGATAACTTCTCGATTTTCGTATTGCCTGTTTCTGGATCTTTTTCTGCTTCTTTGTCCCCGCCACCACATGCAACGAGTACAACCGAAAGGAGCATAGCCATCAACAGCATACTCATTTTCTTCATACAATCTCTCCTGACTACTAGTAAGTTAGTTACAACAAAATTATTATAACATAAAAAGAATTATAATTGTCAATTGATAAAATAATATAGCTTTTTCGTAAATTTCATATGAATTGATTACTTTTTCGCTCATTCCATGTAAACTATCATTATAAAGAAATAACGACATCCTATAATATGGAATACTATTTCAAAGGAGAGATTCCCTTATGTCTACATATGAAATTCAACTGCTTTTAACGAGTGACGTACACGGCTTCGTCTACCCGACCCTTTACGGCGAAGATCAAAACGTTCCGCTCGGGCTTGCGAAACTGGCGACACGCATCGCTGAAAAACGCGCAGAACGTCCGACTTTACTCATCGATAACGGCGACCTCATTCAAGGAAGTCCGCTCACGTATTATCACGCGACGTTCCATTCAGAAAAACCGAGCCCGATGATTGAACTTGCCAATATGCTCAATTATGATGCAGCCGTACTCGGCAATCACGAGTTTAACTACGGGATCGATTACTTAACAAAAGCGATGGATGCTGCAAACTTCCCATACTTAACTGCCTCGATTTTAGATGAAGAAAACGAACCTTTACGAACGCCATATATCGTGCAAGAAATCGGTAATGTACGTGTCGCCATTTTAGGACTTACGACACAATATATTCCTGTTTGGGAAAATCCTGACCATATTGAAGGATTAACGTTCCGCTCCGCATTAGAAACAGCGAAAGAATGGGTTCCTTACATTCGACAACATGAAAACATCGATTGTCTCGTCGTCGCCTATCACGGCGGATTTGAAACGGACTTAGAAACAGGTGAAGTGCTCGAAACGACGGGAGAAAACGAAGGCTATGCACTCGCGACCGAAGTGCCGGGAATCGATATTTTATTAACCGGTCACCAACATCGACAACTCGCTCAACGAATTGGTAATGTGAGCATCGTGCAACCTGGCTCTAAAGGCCAAATGCTCGGCCAAGTGATCGTTCAAGTGACGAAAGATGACGCAGGTGAAGTGACAGGCATTCAACATTTCCCTACTCTCGTTCCAATCGAAGAAACGACGACACCGAATGTGGACTTATTAGATCATTTAGCACCGTTAGATGAAAAGCTTCAAACGTGGCTTGACCAACCGCTCGGCACGATCGACGGGAACT
>JASLHQ010000146.1 GCA_030152265.1 Savagea sp. | reverse complement strand
GGCGCAACTTCTTGTTCGATAAATTTACGACTAAATTGTTGAGCGAAGTATAAATTTTTCTCATCGAGGTTTTCTAAATATTTCTCTAACAATTCTTGATACTGCTTTTGTAAATCCATCATCTTTTCACTTCCCTTAACGCAGCCATTTAATAGCTGTTATCGTCGTACCTACTCCTACTTCTGTTTCGATCTTAAATTCATCGACAAGTCGTTGAACTCCCGGCATCCCTGCCCCAAGTCCCCCGGACGTCGTAAAACCGTCTTCCATCACTTTACGAACATCTGGAATTCCCGGTCCATTGTCGGATGAAATGATCATCATTCCTTTTTTAGTTCCATCGTGCAAGCGTCTAATTTCTATCGTTCCCGTGCCTGCATATAAATAAATATTTCGTGCTAATTCACTAATTGCAGTCGTAATACGCGCTTGGTCGACCGTACCGAAACCGATTGATTTCGCTTCGTCCCTTCCTAATTGACGCGCTGCAACGACGTCCCACTCTGTATATATTTCTACAGAAGACCGTTCATTCATAACTAGTCCTCCAATTCTTTGTGAAGTTTATCCAATCCGTTTTCTAAATCTAATGCCGTTAACACTCCTTCGAGTCTAATTCCGAGTTCGATTAACGTAATTGCAACAGCTGGTTGGATTCCAGTGATGACAACTTTCGCTCCCATTAGCCCCGACATTTGAATGACATCGCCCAATACTTTAGCGATGAAAGAATCGATAAAATCAATTGCTGTTAAATCAATCAGTACGCCAACCGCTGCTGTTTCATGCAATTTCTCCATCAAATCTTCTTGAAACTGCAAAGCTGTGCGATCGTCAAGCTCCCATTGAATCGATACGATTAACGTATCGTACAGTTTTAAAATTGGGATGCGCATATTCATCTTTATTCGACCTCCTTAATTTCACGGTTCGTTAAACGAAGCGCTTTTTCCATTCCTTTTTGTAAAGTGCTCGTTGTTAAGAAGTCAGTTAAGTCGATGCCTAGTGTCACAATCGTTTGTGCAATTTCAGGACGGATTCCGACGAGCAAACATCTCGAACCGACAAGGCGTACCGCATCGGCTGCTTGAATTAAATGATGTGCTACCATCGTATCGACAACTGGTACACCTGTAATATCGAGTAAGACAACTTCTGCACGTTGCTCAACGACACCTTCTAATAAATTCTCCATAATTAATTTCGCTCGTTCCGTATCGATCGTCCCAACGAGAGGCATGACGGATATTTTTTCGAAAATCGGAATAAGTGATGCTGATAGTTCTTGTAACGCGATTTTTTGTAAATTAAATGTACGCTCCCATTCTAATGAATAAGATTGAATGATACTGCGTCTTAAAGGTTCAATCCACTTTAAATGTAAATCGAAAAATTGACTATAATTTTCTCCGTTAATAATTTTTTCTTTTTCTAAATGTTTAAACACTACTTTAGAAAAGCGATCAATCGCTGTGTTAATAAATGAAATGGACCAACCGAATCGAACGATCTTTGTCGCAAATTCCATCGACTCTTCATCCGATACATCTTCACCCTCTTCTATATTCGACAACATTAACGTCGTAAACTCTCGACTCGTCTTTTCTACGAGATGTTCAGGCATATATTGAAAAAACTTTTCACCTTTCTCATTTTTCATCTCATCGATCCAAGCGTGCATTACTTCCTCTTTGTATTTTTGTAAATTTTTAATCATTTGTTCATTCATCCTAATAGACTCCTTCCAAACAGTTATTCATCTATACTTCTCTTTATTGTAACGAAAATAGTGTAGAAAGACACTTAACTTTTAAAAAAATCCTTCTTTTACCACTTTCGCTCTAAAAAATTACATACTAAAAACGAGCAACGGACCTTTCGTTCAATCCATTACTCGCTCTTAATCTCTCATATTCTTTATATGTACTATATTTTAATTAAACCGAAACTAATTTCCAGTGCTTTATCAACTTGTGCCATAACATCAGCATCAAGATGTGTAATTTTATCTGTGAGCCTCGACTTGTCGATCGTGCGAATTTGTTCGAGCAAGATGACTGAATCTCGCTCGAATTTATATGTTTTCGCATCAATTTCAACATGTGTTGGCAATTTTGCTTTTTGAATTTGCGCTGTAATAGCTGCGATGATGACTGTGGGACTGAATCGGTTCCCGATATCGTTTTGAATGATCAAGACAGGGCGCATGCCCCCTTGTTCCGAACCGACTACTGGTGACAAATCTGCAAAAAATACGTCTCCACGTTTGATTGCCAACTTTTTAACCTCCGCTTACGAGCCGTTCCATCGTATGCTGAGCTTCATACTCTACATGTAAACATTCCGTCGCGATTTTTAAATTAATTTGCGACATTTCAACATAACCTTTCATCATCATTTCTCTCAGTTCTTTCATTTCGTCATGTTCAGAACGATTTGCTGAAATGTAAACAAAGTTTTTATGTGAAGCTTCTCGATGGTTGACTACTTGTTCTTTTTCATTCAACATGTTCGTCGGAATTTCCACAATAACTTTTCGCAAATTTCGTTCGCGGTCGTTTCTTTCACGCAAGTTAAGCACCTCCAGAAAACCGTTTCAATGAGTATTCTATACCTATCCATCGTATCATCGATAAGATGGAAAGAAAAGGTCTTTCGTCGGGTGAAAAAAACATTATTGTGACAATTCTCGACTTATTCTCGCACTGAATGATGTGCATACTTCATAATTAATCGTGTTTAAACTGTTAGACCAATCATTTACACTAATTTCTTCTCCTTTGTCAATTCCGATTAATGTAACAATTTCTCCTACTGAAATGTTCTCATTTACAAGAATCATACATTGATCCATACAAATAGTACCTATTATAGGGAATTTCTCCCCTTTAATGAGGACGTATTGCCCTGTCAACTGCCTTCTTAAGCCATCTGCATAACCGATCGGTAATGTTGCAATACGTTCTAAATGTTTCGTTTCATATATACCGCCATAACTAATTTGAGTTTGGGGCGGTAATGTTTTCACCAACGCTACTTCTGTCGTCAATGTCATCGCTTTTTTCAGTGAAACCGGAAGCATTGTCTCCACAAAAGGCGAAGGCGCTAAACCATATAAGCTGATTCCATAACGAACCCCGTCATAGACATATTCCGGA
This sequence comes from Savagea sp., assembly GCA_030152265.1. Taxonomy (GTDB): domain Bacteria; phylum Bacillota; class Bacilli; order Bacillales_A; family Planococcaceae; genus Savagea. The sequence continues at coordinate 508 of JASLHQ010000146.1, read as the reverse complement.
AAGCGTAAAGTTGCTGCACTATTCGACACATGGACAATGCGCGGACGTTCTGGAAACTGGCGAAGTAACTGTTCAAATCTGTCTACTTGTTCATCTGTCCACGTGCGGTCTTCCTCATCTGCTCGTGCAAAATGAGTGAATACCCCTTCAACGTCATAAGATGTGTGCTGAAGCAAACGAAAAACTTGTGCAATTTCGTTCGCTGTTCGCAAACCGATGCGGTTCATCCCTGTGTTTAATTTAATATGAAGGGTTAATGAATGCTTTGGATATTCTCGCGTAGCTTCTGACAGCCAATCGACAGAAGGCACGGTCAATGTAATTTGATGCGTTACTGCATCTGGAATTGACCGGACAGGAGATGGACCTAATACAAGTATTGGCAAATCAGTACATTTCCGCAATTTCAATGCCTCATCGATAGTCGCTACCGCGAAGTAATTTACTTCCTTCTCGGCCGCCTGAGCCACTTGTTCCATACCGTGTCCGTATCCATTCGCCTTCACCA
>JASLHQ010000104.1 GCA_030152265.1 Savagea sp. | reverse complement strand
CGAAAAAGATGCGGACGCTTTACAAGCGCATGCTGAAAGCTTATCCCCTTCTGAATATCGCGTTTATTTTTTACTCATTGCGCACGCGATGCGTGGAGAGTTTGAAGAAGCTCGTCTTTACGAAACGAAACTAACGTCTCCGTGGACGCGCTTTTCTGCAGCGTCCCTCATCGCTCATTACGAAGGCGATCAAGCGACTGCCGAACAGCAATTTCAGCAGTTAATGAACGTGACACACGGCATGCAGAAGTATACGTTGTATCATTCTTTCCAACGATTGAAAGCTTAAAAAAAGCTGGCCTTTTGAAAAAGGTCAGCTTTTTGTCATTCATTTAAAAGGTAGTGATCGCGTTCTGGAATGAGGCGTTTTAACACTTTCGTGCTGTACGGCATCGCCAGTTGAACGAAAGAACCGAGCCCGAATGCGATGAGTACTGTTCCGATACCGACAGGTCCGCCGAGGAACCAACCGCCGATTGCGACGAGCACTTCCATGAGCGTACGTGCTGTATTAATGCTCATATTTAACTTATCCATAAACAATAACATTAAACTATCGCGAGGCCCTGCACCTAAATTCGGAGCGATGTAAATGCCGACACCGATTCCCATGACGATGACACCTAAAACGAAACTCGTTAAACTTGTAGCGAACGTCGGCGTTTCTGGCAAAACGAGCAAACTAATATCGATAAACGTTCCGATGACGACCATATTGATCCACGTACCGATTTTCGGAAACTTGCGTGTAAATAATGCCGTAATGAGTATAATTAAAAAACCGGTAATGATACTCCACATACCGATCGTTAAGCCAATTGTTTCCGTTAAGCCGTAATGAAATACATCCCACGGCCCGATGCCGAAACGTTCACCTCGAATCGTCATTCCAATCCCAAAAGATAAAATAATCATGCCACCTAAATAAAAGGCCCATCTCCAAAATACTGTGCGATTCATTAAACGTTCGACTCCTCTTCGACAATGAGCGATGTGAATTTCGCCTCTGTGACATCCGCTAAATCGAGTGGTGAAACGACCATTTGCAAGCCGACCTTCCCGGCGCTCACAACGATCGTTTCTTGTTCTTTTGCTCGTTCTTCTATATACGTTGGAAATAACTTTTTCATACCGACTGCCGAACATCCACCGCGTACGTATCCTGTTTCTTTCGTCAATTCACTGAGAGGGAGCATCTCGATTTTTTTCACTCCGACGGCTTGTGCTGCTTTTTTTAAGTCGAGTGTTTGATCGACTGGAATGAGAAAAACGAAACGTTCACGCTCATGCATCGCGACGAGTGTTTTGTACACATGTTCAAAAGCTTCCCCCGTCTTCTTTGCGACAGACGTGCCATCGATTTGACCGTCTTCCACTTCATATTCTTTCAATTCAAATGGTATTTTTTTCTGTTCAAGTAGACGAACTGCATTCGTCTTTTGTATTTTTTTCTTCGCCATAAACCTCGCTCCTTTCGTTCTATTTTACATGAAATGTACGAAAAAAACCGCCTCTTCGATTTCGAAAAGACGGTTATCATTATGCGACATAACTAACGTTCGGCACATAAGGTAAAGATAATAAATTTTGTTGTGTCGTATACGTTCTCGTTGCGACTGATTCATAAGACGGAATCTCTGGTGGAATATGTTGCGCAATCCACGGCTGTTTCGCAAGATTACGAGCGAGGTTGTGAAGTGCGATGACCGATTCTGCATGGCGAATCGCACTTGACGCTTGACCGTGAAGAGCGATATCTGTAGGGCTCGAGAAGTCACTTTCCGCTTCCGCACGAGCATCTCCCCACGTACGAATCGTTTCTTCTAACGTTTGTCCGAGCGGGAGAGAAACTCGTTTCACTTGACCAGCTTGTAACTTTTGTTGATCTTTCACCGTCTGTAACGCTTCTTCTTCTGTTAACGTTCCGAGAAGTAACGCTTCTAATCGTTTAACGAGCGCTTCTTTCGAATCTTTCATGTTCGTTTGTGTCGTGTACGCTTGTTCTGCATTTTTACGGCGTACCGTATCGTAACGGTTTAATTTATCTTGTGCAACTGCTGATAAAATCGCATTCATTTCACTTCACTCCTTTCCCTTATTTATCGAATAATTGTTTTAAAGCGTCAGCTAATGCTGTGTTCACTGGTTCATCATCTTGTTGTTTCATATATTTTTGTACTGTTCGTTTATCTGCTTTCGCATGGGTCGATTTTTTACGACGCTTTTCAAATGCGGATAGCTTTTCACGATGACCGCATGAACAAACGAAAATACGTCCTTCTCCTTCACCGCGTAATTGTAATTTTTTACGACAGTTCGGACAGCGCGCATTCGTCTGTTGCGCAACATTTTGACGATGGCCACATTCTCGATCTTGACAGACGAGCATAACACCACGTTTTCCGTTGACACGAAGTAAAAATTTACCGCAATCTGGACATGTTTTTCCTGAAATGTTGTCGTGTTTAAACTTCGTTGTATCGTTCTTTATATTATTTACAGTTTTTTTAGAGAAGTCAACCATTTCTTGGATAAATGCTTCTTTTTTCATTTTTCCGTGAGCGATTTTTGTTAAATTCGTTTCCCATTCAGCTGTTAATGCTGGCGATTTGAGTTCTTCTGGAACTAATTTCAATAATTGACGACCTTTTGACGTAGTGTACAGCTCATTCCCTTTTTTCTCGATGACAAACATTTGGAAAAGGCGTTCGATAATTTCAGCGCGCGTCGCGACTGTACCGATTCCTCCTGTTTCTTGCAATGTTTGAACCGCTTGTTTCGACTCGCCTTGCATGAAGGCTGAAGGGTTTTCCATCGCTGCAAGCAATGTTCCTTCGTTAAAACGTGCAGGTGGTTTCGTCTCTCCTGATGTGCGATGTAAAGAGCGAATCGGGAGTTTCTGCCCTTTCGAGAAACTAGGTAGTAATGTCGATTCTGTCAACGTCGACTCCGTTACTGCACGATGACCGAGCTTCGTCATTTTTTCACCACGCGCTTTAAACGTCTCATCTCCTACTCGAATCGTCACCGTCATTTGTTCGAATTCCGCAGGTCCTAAAAATGTTGCGAGGAAACGTGCGGTAATTAAATCGTACAGCTGTTTCTCGCTACCTGATAAACTCATATAATTCGGTGGCTCTTCCGTCGGGATGATCGCATGGTGATCGGTGACGAGTTTATCGTTAACGACACCTTTTTGAATGACGAGCGGTTTCGTACGTGCAATTTGTTGTGCAATGTCACGGTACGTTCCGCGGTTTACAGCACGGATGCGATCGAGTAATGTCGACTGCATGTCGCTCGTTAAATGTTTCGAGTCCGTTCGTGGATACGTTACAATTTTATGACGCTCGTACAAGTTTTGAAGCGTGTTTAACGTTTCTTTCGCACTCCATTTCCAACGGTGGAACGCTTCTTTTTGAAGCTCCGTTAAGTCGAATAATGGTTTCGCATACGTTTTTTTCGGTTTCGTTTCGACGTGAACGACTTCTGCATCTTTTTCATTTTCGAGTTGAGCGAACATCTTTTTCATTTTTGATTCATCGAATGTGCGCGTATTGCCTTTCGCATCTTGCCAAACGAAAAGTGCGTCATCCGTCTGTACTTCTAAACCGTAATACGTTTTCGGTTTAAAGTTTTGAATTTCTTCTTCTCGCGCGCGAATCATTGCGAGCGTCGGCGTTTGAACACGCCCCGTTGACAGTTGCGCGTTATGCTTCACTGTGAGCGCACGCGTCGCATTGATGCCGACGATCCAGTCCGCTTCCGCACGAGCGACCGCTGCTGCGTATAAATTGTCGTACGCACGTCCGTCTTTCAATTGACGGAAGCCGTCTTGAATCGCTTTATCTGTAACGGAAGAAATCCAAAGACGTTTGATCGGTTTGCGAATGTTTGCGCGTTCTAAAATCCAACGTGCTACTAGCTCTCCTTCACGTCCCGCATCCGTTGCGATGATCACTTCATTTACATCTTTACGGTTCAACTGTGCTTTCACCGCGTTGTATTGCTTCGTCGTTTGACGAATTGGGACGAGTTTAAACGGATTCGGAATGATCGGTAAATCTTCCAACGTCCATTTTTGATATTTTTTATCGTATTGTTCCGGTGTCGCATGTGTGACGAGGTGACCGAGCGCCCACGTGACGATGTAGCGGTCTCCTTCTAAATAGCCGTTTCCTTTTTTATGACATTTTAAGACGCGCGCGATGTCGCGTGCGACTGATGGTTTCTCTGCAAGTACTACTGATTTTGCCATGTAATCCCTCTTTCCATTCGTTCCTTTTAGTTTACCATGATTCTACTGAAAATAGAAAAAACGATAAGATGCACAAGTTGTGACAGCTTATCGTTTTACTTTTATTTTATTGTAGGAGGTGCTTCTCCTGGCAAATCTTTTTGATCTTTCGTTTCTTCTAAAGGAGTCGGCTCGACGTAGTAGTCGACAACTTCTTTCACATTTTCTTCTTTCGCTGCCCCTTCTTCATCGAGACGTTCTTTCACGCGCTCAATTGTCTTCTGTGGCGAAGCGAGTGCG
>JASLHQ010000079.1 GCA_030152265.1 Savagea sp. | reverse complement strand
TAACCTTCGCATCTCGCCGCTTTCTCATTCACTCGCTTCGGTCACGTATCAAATACGCTCCCTCACTCGTTCAATCGAAATCGTCGACCTGCTCGGTTCTCGTTTCTTTTTCTGTTTTCACAGAAAAAGAGAAATTTGAGTAAGCTCAAATTTTTGCTGGCATCTTTTATAGATGTCCAAAATATTTGTTTCGATATCCAACGGGGTTGAATAAAGAAACGGTTTATTTCATCAACAAGTTACTGTTCAGTTTTCAATGTTCATTGCTCTAAAAATAAATGGAGCGGGCGAAGGGAATCGAACCCTCATCATCAGCTTGGAAGGCTGAGGTTTTGCCACTAAACTACGCCCGCAGTATTTGGTGCGGTAAAGAGGACTTGAACCTCCACGGGGTTAACCCCCACTAGGCCCTCAACCTAGCGCGTCTGCCATTCCGCCACTACCGCAAGTATTCATTTCTTAAGGACAAGTTATATCTTATAATACTTTTTTGATATTGTCAACACTTTCTTTTAAAAGAAAATGGTGAGCCATACAGGATTCGAACCTGTGACCCTCTGATTAAAAGTCAGATGCTCTACCGACTGAGCTAATGGCTCGTGGCTGGGGTAGCTGGATTCGAACCAACGAATGACGGAGTCAAAGTCCGTTGCCTTACCGCTTGGCTATACCCCAACGGAAATTGAATGAAAATGGTGACCCCTACGGGACTCGAACCCGTGTTACCGCCGTGAAAGGGCGGTGTCTTAACCGCTTGACCAAGGGGCCATTTCTTATTTCGTCATTCGACACGATTAACATCTTAACACTTAACACTTTCGTTGTCAACAACTTTTTATCGTTGTTTTTTAAAGTGTTGCGCATGTCTTTTTGACACGTTTATTATCTTAACGAATAACATCTGTTTTGGCAAGTCTTTTTTGAAAATAATTTTTAGTTTTATTTCTCTTCCTATATAATATCTTTTCAAAAAATAGCAATCATCTCGTTATTTCATTCACAAATCGAAAATAGGCATCACGAAAATAGACATGTCCTATTCTCTTCTCGCGATACCTAACTATTCCTTTATTTTAATTCCAATAAAATAATTTCATTTTTACAAAGTCCACAGCGATACTTTTTAGTATCCATTCGTCGTTTTCTTTCATACTGTTGATGACATACTGTACATTCGTATATTAATCGCTTGCCACTTTTTCGTCTTTCTTGCAAAGGACGACAATAACGTGGGGAATTTGTTGCTGCTAATAATTGTTTAAAGTCTCGATCCCCATGGCGATACCCTTTTCCTTCTTGATGTAAATGATAATGGCACAGTTCATGTTGAATGACACCGATCATCTCTTCTCTTCCATACTTTTCGTACACGAGCGGATTCATTTCGATATGTCCTGTTTGTAGCATGTATCGGCCACCTGTCGTTCGCAATCGTTTATTGAAGTAAGCACGATGTCGAAAAGGTTTATGAAATATCTTTTCCGATATCGTTTGTACGAGCTTTTGTAAATCTAGATCAGTCATTATTCCTTACGCTTCGGCTGAATCATCGTCAAACCGATGCGTCCTTTCTTCTTATCGACAGAATCTACCCATACTGTCACAATATCTCCTGATGCGACGACATCTAAAGGATGTTTAACGAAACGGTTCGCTAATTTTGAAATGTGCACGAGTCCATCTTCCGTCACTCCGATATCGACAAATGCTCCAAAATCAACAACGTTACGCACCGTTCCTTGAAGTTCCATTCCTTCATGTAAGTCATCGATAGCGAGAACGTCTGACTTTAAAACAGGTTGCGGGAAGTCTTCACGTGGATCTCGATTCGGTCGTTTTAAAATTTGAATGATATCTTTTAACGTTTCTTCTCCGATACTTAACTTCTCTGTCATTTGCTCTAAATCTACTTCATCTAATAAAGATACCGTAGCAGCTTGGCCTAATTGTTGTTTCGTAATGTTTAAAGTTTTCAATAAAAGTTCTGTTTCTTTATAACTTTCTGGATGAATTCCTGTCGCATCGAAAGGTTCTTTACCGTCCATAATGCGTAAAAATCCGATTGCCTGCTCATATGTTTTAGCACCGAGACGCGGGACTTTCTTTAAATCTGTTCGCTTTTCGTACGGTCCATTTTCTTCTCGATACTTCACGATATTGTCGGCGACTGTTTTAGAAAGCCCCGCTACGTGACGTAATAGAGATGAAGATGCTGTATTGACATTGACACCGACTGTGTTTACTGCTGTTTCTACAACAAATGCGAGAGACGCTTCCAATTCTTTCTTCGATACGTCATGTTGATATTGTCCAACACCGATCGATGAAGGTTCAATTTTGACGAGTTCAGATAATGGGTCTTGCAAGCGGCGTGCGATTGAAATTGCGCTACGTTGTTCAACTTGAAGCTCTGGAAATTCATGTCTTGCTTCTTCAGATGCAGAATAAACACTCGCTCCGGCTTCATTTACAATAACGTAGGACGCTTCAAAGACACCATCACGTAAAGCATTCGCGACGAACTGTTCCGTTTCTCGTGAAGCCGTTCCGTTGCCGATTGCAATCGTGCGCGCATCGTATTTTTCTACAAATTGCTTCAACGTCTTTAATGAAGATTCTACTTTTGGCTTCGGTGGGTGAGGGTAAATCGTATCGATCGCCAATACTTTCCCGTACTCATCAATGACCGCTAATTTACAACCTGTTCGGAAAGCAGGGTCGATACTTAATACTGTTCTTCCTTTCAATGGAGGCTGTAAAAGTAAGCTTTTTAAATTTTCACCGAAAACGCGAATCGCTTGTTGTTCAGCCACTTCTGTCAACTCTGCTCTTATTTCACGTTCAACAGATGGGAGGAGCAATCTTTTTAATCCGTCTTGAATGGCTTCTTCTACTTGCAAACGATGTTCATTCGGTAATTGCTTCGTATATAAGCGAACTAATTCCGCTTCGATTGCTGATTCTGGAAACTGGAT
>JASLHQ010000065.1 GCA_030152265.1 Savagea sp. | reverse complement strand
TTTAAAATGCGATTCGCTGTACGTACCGTCACATTTAATGCTGTCGCAAATTGCTGACTTGTCAATTTCGTGTAATCGACCGTCGAAAAAGCATAAAGTACTTTATTTAATTGATCGCGTGTTAACCGATCATCCTTTTGCCATTGCTCACTTCGCTTTAATAACTCATTTGAATGAAGCATCATCTCTTGATATAAAAGCGGGCCGAGCAACTCCTCTTCATGTTGGATATATGTACTACTGAAATCATTATGCAAAGAATAATCTAATGCATTTTTAGCATTCATTTGTGCTTCCGATATCGTTCGCCCTACTCCCCATCCGATATGAATCTCTCCTCGCTGTTTCACTAATTCATTCAACAATGCGCACGCATTGAAATGATTCGTTAGCGAAACAAGCGTTTCATACGTCGTATTTAATTCAAATCCTTCTAACGCATCGCGAACGAAAAGTTGAGGATATTGTTCCATTTGAAATTCGAGTAAAGCTGCATGTATTTTCAACTCTTCAATTCTTTTTTTCTGCTTATGAGATGGCTTTACTTTCACATATCCGTAAACAATTTGATTGTTCCGCAAATGTTCATGTTCAATTTGAGAGAATAAGTCATGCGCGATATTTTGCATCGTTTCTGGAGATATTTCAAAATAAACGTAAGGAATATTCGCTTTTTCAAGCATTGGAATAATGTTCGCAAAACGTGTAAAGACATACTGTGCCCGTTTCGAACGAATCGTATCCAAATGAAATTGAAACACTTCTTCATACACATTATCGCCAAATTCGTTTTCGTCTTTAGTTAATATAGAAGGGCGGTAATTGTCGGGAAGATTTTTAATCCATTCTTGAATCTTTTCTGACTCTGCCGAAAAGTCAATGACAGTATGACGCAACTCAAAATGACGGTTTTCAATCATAATCTGTAACAACTGTTTATAAAAATCTTCCGTCGATAATTGAAAATAGCGATACGGAATACGAATATCTAAATTGGCTTGTATAACCGTTTTATAGGAAACATATCCACTAAATAAAATTCCATCGACCATTTGTTGAACTTTCGGAAATTGAGCGATAACTTCCTCTACTTCATAGTAAGGATAAAAATAAAAAGTCGCTTTCTCTTTATGTTGCTTCACTAACATCTTTTCCATTCTTTCTCTCTGATCAACTGGAACGAACACTCCGATTTTCACTAATATTCCTTCCTTTCTGTCATATCCTATTGCGTATATAATAGCTCCTGTATGCATTTTAACATATGTTTTGTTCGTCATACTATAACGGGATGGTGAGATGGATTCCACTATTTAAAAAGCGTATAACTTCATAATAAAAAACACCTTAAAAGTACTTTACACTTTTAAGGTGCTTCACTGAGCAATTTAGTTCGTTCTATCGTTCATTTTTTTGACCATTCGGATGAATATGAGCAGGAATTGGACAAATGTATCCTCGTTCTCCTATCGCTTCTTGATGTTCTTTTTTCATTTCACGTAACAACTCATCATTTTGCATCGCTTTTAAGCCAACATTCGCTAATACTTTTGCGACTTGCATCATGCCTTTATGGGCATAACTCGTTTTTCCTTGTGCGACAAGTTGCCATGAGTGGAATGGCGTACCTGTTGCACAAGTCGTCATAATACATTGGCCTGTTGGAGCTACCCAGCTGACATCTCCTACATCGGTAGAACCTGGTAGCGGTTGTTTCAACTCAAAATAAGGAATGAGAACATCTGAAAGTGGTTTTTGGAAGGCGAAATCGAACTGTTTCATTCCGAAGTTTTTCGACATTTTTTCTTCCATTGTTAACGTCTCGTAAAACTGTTCCGCAAGTTTCATTTCTTCTTCTGTAAATGTTGGAGCTCCAACTTCTTGCATCGTTTCATACATCACTTTATTGATTGAACTAAGCGGAATAAAATTGGAACATGCTTTATCAAATGTTACTTCTACTGTCGTTTCTGTCATTAAAGCAGCACCTTCCGCAATTTTTTGAATGCGCTCATAAATATGTTGCGCTTCTGCGATATGTGGTGCTCGAATTAAGTAAAGTACTTCCGCTTCTGCTTGGACGACGTTCGGAGAGGCTCCACCCGTATTCGTCACTGCATAATGAAAACGTGCTTGTGGAGAGACGTGTTCTCGTAAATAGTTCGCTCCGACGTTCATCAACTCTACAGCATCTAAAGCGCTGCGTCCTAAATGAGGTGAAGCCGCAGCATGAGCGCTTTTTCCTTTAAATTTAAAAGAAGCTTGTACGTTCGCTAATGTGCTTGCAGTCCATGCAACGTTCACAGGACCAGGATGCCACGTTAATGCTAAATCGACATCGTCAAAAACACCCGCGCGTGCCATATATGTTTTTCCAGAACCACCTTCTTCAGCAGGGCAACCGTAAAAACGTACCGTTCCTTGAATGTTATGTTCTTCAACATATCGCTTTAAAGCAGTCGCGGCTGCTAAAGCGCCTACCCCTAATAAATTATGTCCACACCCGTGCCCATTTCCACCATGTTCCACAGGACGTTGCGTCGCTACATTTGCTTCTTGACTCAACTGGGGAAGCGCGTCATATTCTCCTAAAAATGCGATCACTGGTGAGCCACTTCCTATTTCTGCTACGAATGCCGTTTCAATTTGTGCGATATTTTGTTGAACGCGAAACCCTTCTTCTTCTAAACGTTCCACTAAATAAGCAGCTGACGTATGCTCTTCATACTTCACTTCAGGATGATCCCAAATGAAATCGCTCATCTCTTTCCACTGTTTTTCATTATTGTCGATAAATTGTTCAATCCATGTTGTCATTTAAATCGTCCTCTCTTGTTTTCTTTTTGAAAATAATAACAATGTCACAGTGACTACAAGTAAAATTGCATAAAAGGCTATTCCGATACCGACACCTGAGTTCACTAACAATCCGAATGATAACGGGAATAAAATGAACCCGATGACACTATTCATCGAATATGCAATCGAATAATCGTTCAATACGGGTGACTTTAATTTCGGATCGACCATTTTTAAAAGTAAAATCCCTGTTAAAAATACACCTGTACACGTTCCGAGTATTGCCATGCTTTTTTCAAACCAATACGTATCGAAATACTTTTTAGATACGTATAAAACAGTAACGACTGTTAATAATAATGTGCCAAATACCATGATGAGTAGCGGTAATAAATAAGTAAATAACGCTTCTACTGGTAAACTAATAATCGCTGCGACAATAGCAAATTCTGTAAACACAGAAGCAATTTTTGATTTCGTTGTAGAATCGACAAGATGGTCTAACTTCATCTTTTGCATCATACCCCAAACGATATACATTAAAATAATGGCATACGCCCACTCTGGAATTAAACTGAGTAATGGAATTTGAGCAGCTTTCAATAAAGCGGTTACAACGAATGCGAGACCGCTCACGACTAATATGAGGGATAAATGAAAACCGTAACTATCGATAGACGAAGCATCTGTCGTCTCTACACCTGCTGATGTTCGCTCTTCCTCTGTTTTTAAAATTCCTGTATTTAATGTTAAAGATGTGCGATCACTTGCTTGAATAAATTCGGTGTATCCTTTTCTTGCTGCGATATTAATTAAAAAGATTCCGAGTAGCAATCCACCAATCAACCCGACCGTTGCTGTCGTAGTCGTGACCCCTTGAGCTGTATTCCAATACGGTTGATCCATCGACTGCAATAAACTACCGACAACTCCTGCCGTGCCATGTCCACCTGTAAAACCAGCAGATACTTCTGTACCAAATGTCGGATACAAATCAGGCAATGAAGTTTTTCTAAATAAAAACGCTACTAATAAACTAAATAAGTTTTGAAGTCCCCCGATGATAACTAAAATAAGCAAAAATGTGTAAATCGGTTTAGAACCTTGCTTCTCACCTATTCTCTTTTGCGTCTTTTTTAAACCGAGCGGTACAGAAGCGACAACGGGAATAATGAGTAAGCCAGGCAAAATAGAAGCGATTGTAATCCAATCTTCACGAATCGGAAGGATCGCATACTGTTTTAATACGATTGGACCGAGTAATAAACCGATGAAACCTCCAATCACAGAAGCTGGTAAAAATAATTTTTGAAACGCTTTCACTTTTGCACGTAATAACGTACCGATGAGTAATAATGCACTAATGAAAATAAATGTAAAAAATAACTGTTCTAACATATACTTCAAAGCAACTGAATCCAACTCTTCACCTCTTTTAAGACATTGTCTTTTATTATTCCTAAATTAATTAATCAAACAATATCATACGTTCAGAAAAAGTGCAATCCTTTATTTCAATATAAATATAAAAATGAACTTTTATTTTTTACACATGGGACATAATCATGTATGAATCATAAGATATGCTTAGTAAAAAAGGAGAGGATACATATGCCAATCATGCAAAAGTTACCGATTCACTGCTGTGAATGTCATACTTTTATTCGTTTCGTCTGGTTAGGAGATGCGAGAACGCCAGAAGATTTAAAACTAGTTCATCACTCACGATGTTCTTCTTGTAAAAAGAAAAAACGATTGCAAAAGATACAATTTTGGAAAAAACATTAAATTTACAACAACAAAAAATCCCTCATTTATAAAAATGAGAGATTACATAATTGATATTTAGTTACGAATTAAGTGATCGAATGCGCCTAGTGCTGCTGTTGCACCTGCACCCATCGAGATGATGATTTGTTTGTACGCGCTATTTGTACAGTCGCCTGCCGCAAATACGCCAGGTACGTTTGTAGCACCGTTCTTTTCAATTTCGATTTCACCAAAGCGATTGCGATTTACGACACCGTCTAACCATTCCGTATTTGGAACGAGACCGATTTGAACAAAGACACCTTCTAATTCAACGTGGTGTTCTTCATTTGTTTCACGATTGATGTACGTAATGCCATTCACTTTGTCGTCGCCTGTAATTTCTTTCGTTTGTGCGTTTGTGAAAACATCAACGTTCGGCAAGCTGCGTAAACGTTCTTGTAACACATCATCCGCTTTTAACGTATCTGCGAATTCTAATACCGTTACATGTTCAACGATTCCTGCTAAGTCGATCGCTGCTTCAACGCCTGAGTTACCTCCACCGATAACAGCGACACGTTTACCTTCAAAGAGTGGGCCGTCACAGTGTGGACAGTATGCGACACCTTTGTTTTTAAACTCTGCTTCACCAGGGACATTGACATTTCTCCAACGTGCACCCGTTGCGAGTACGACTGATTTTCCTTTCACCATCGCACCGTTAGAAAGTCCGATTTCAATGAAATCATCCGTCTTTTTCAATTCGCTCGCTTTCAATGTATTCATAATATCTACATTGTATTCTTTCACGTGCTCTTCAAGATTCGCTGCGAGTTGTGGTCCTTCTGTTTTCTTCACACTGATGAAGTTTTCGATGCTTAACGTATCGAGCACTTGACCGCCGAAACGTTCTGCGACAATTCCTGTACGGAGCCCTTTACGCGCTGCATAAATCGCTGCACTCGCTCCTGCTGGACCGCCACCGACGACGAGTACGTCGAATGGATCTTTCGCATTAATTTCTGCTGGGTCTACTTCATTTCCAAGTTTCACGAGAATTTCTTCGAGTGTCATACGACCGCTTCCGAAAAATTCACCGTTTAAAAAGACAGCTGGTACTGCCATAATTTCTTTTTCTTCTACTTCTTGCTTAAATGTCGCACCGTCGATCATCGTATGTGAAATATTTGGGTTTAATACACTCATAATGTTTAACGCTTGGACGACGTCTGGACAGTTATGACATGATAAGCTAACGTACGTTTCAAATTGAAGTGTATCTTCAATATTTTTCACTTGTTGCATCACGGCTTCGTCTACTTTTGGAGCGCGACCGCTCACTTGAAGTAATGCGAGCACGAGTGATGTGAACTCTTCGCCTAACGGAATCCCTGCGAATACGATCCCTGTGTTTTCTCCTGTTTTGTTAACACTAAAACTAGGCGTACGCTCTAATTGCGTACGCTCTAGTTTAATGTTAGGAGACATGCTTTCGAGTTCTTCAACGAATTGTTTCATGTCGTTAGAAGAATCTGATTCGTCGAGGCTTACTTGTAAAGTGACCTCGCCTTCCATTAGCTCTAAATACTGAGCTAATTGCGCTTTAATGTCTGCATCTAACATATTGTATGGCCTCCTTAAATTTTACCAACTAAGTCAAGGCTTGGTTTTAACGTTTTACCGTCTTCTTTCCATTTTGCCGGGCAAACTTCACCTGGGTTTGTGCGCACGTATTGTGCTGCTTTAATTTTGTCGATTAACGCGCTCGCGTCACGTCCGATTCCACCTGCGTTAATTTCCATCATTTGGATAACACCGTCTGGGTCGATGATGAATGTTCCGCGTTGTGCAAGACCATCTTCTTCATCTAAAACGTCGAACTGGTTAATTAATTTGTGAGCTGGGTCACCGATCATTGCGTATTCGAGTTTACCGATCGCTTCTGAGTGGTCGTGCCATGCTTTATGTGTGAAGTGAGTATCTGATGAACATGAGTAAATTTCAACGTCCATACCTTTTAAAGTTTCGTACTGTTCTTGTAAGTCTTCTAATTCTGTTGGACATACGAAAGTGAAGTCCGCTGGGTAGAAGCAAAGTACCGTCCAGTTTCCTTTAAAGTTCTCTTCTGTTACTGTTAAAAATTCACCATTTTTGAAAGCCTGTAATGAGAAAGGCTCTACTTGTTTGCCGATTAATGACATAATCAAATTCCTCCTTCAATAATTTAGAATGATTTCTTCTTTATAATTATTATTATATACTATGTCATTCCAAAAGACAAGTGATAACTAAAACGTCTTTTTAGTCTTTTGTAAATAACTTAGAAAGAAGATCCATTCATAATCTATTACACTTCTATTATATAGAGAGTACTCACTTCATTGTCAAGTGATACCCTAAGTAAACGTGATCTATTTTACAATGCTTTTTTAATTCAAAGGTTACGATTGACTATTCTAAAGAAACAGGAATGTCACAAAATGTTCATGCGCTAAACTTTCTTTGAGAATACTTGAATTTAATTGAAAAAATATGTTTATATTTTTCAATTTATATATTCGTTTTGCACATAATAAATACCGAACTAGTATGAAGACAGTTCGGTATTTGCCATAAGTTGTATTCAATTATGAATTCATTCGTGCAACAATCGCTTGATTTATAAAATAAGCTCCTAATTTTGCCGTCTGGTTGTCCCGGTCATACGTAGGGTTTATTTCGCATATATCAAAAGATACTGCTTTATCATGTTGCATGACATATTCAATTATTTTATTCGTAATAAATGGATCTATCCCTAAAGGTGTTGTAGCACTTACCCCTGGGGCATAAGCTGTATTTAAAACATCAACACAAAGTGTCAAGTACACTGCGTCTTGCATATTCATAAACTCTTGTAATTGTCTTTTAATCTTCTCCCAATTAGACATCGTTACTTCTGCCGCTTCCATTACAGTTACATCGTAATCTTTCGCTACATTATGTAACGATGTCGTGTTTCCAAAAGGTTGAATACCTAAAACACAATAAGAAGCATTTGGATCTTCGTCTTGAATTTGCAAAAACATCGTTCCTGAAGAGACTTGTTGATCATATGGACGCATATCGTAATGCGCATCGATATTGATGATACCTAGCTTTACGTCTTCACCTAACGCTTCACGTACCCCTAAATAATTTCCGTATGTTGTTTCATGTCCTCCACCGATTACAATAGCGAGTCCTTCTTGTTGTAACGTTTCAGAAACAGCTTGTTTTAATTTTACATATCCGCCTTCTAAATCATTACCTTGTATTTCGATATCCCCTGCATCTTCTATCGATACTTCAGATGACAATGTCCACGGTATACTCGATAATTGTTCTCGGACAAATTTTGGTGCTTGTTTAGCACCGAGGCGACCGCTATTGCGACGAACTCCTTCTTCACTTGCAAAACCGATTAAGCGAACAAATTTATTTTGACGTGGCTCATTCACTACTTGATGATATCGAAAAGTAGAAGGATCCGTCTCAGAATCAACTCTCCCGCTCCACTGAAACATTTGAGTGCCTACTACTCGTTCTCTTTCATTACTAGACAATTTGATTGCCTTCTTTCCATACTGAAACAACATGGTTAACTCCGAATAAATATTGAAGTTCTTGATAAGTCGCGACATCCCACATGACGATGTCTCCTTTTTTACCAACTTCTAATGATCCTACCTCATCTTCCATACCGATTGCGCAAGCACCGTTATATGTTGCTGCAGTAAGAGCTTCTGCTGGAGTGAGTCGCATTGTAATACATGCTAAATTCATAACTAAAGGCATTGAAGTTGTAGGTGATGAGCCAGGATTATTATCAGTTGAAATTGCTACTGCTACTCCTTCGTCAATCATCTTTCGCCCTTCTGCCGCTTCTTCTCTAAGGAATAATGCAGTAGCTGGTAATAAACATGCAATGACCCCTGCTTCTGCCATATCTTTAATTCCTTGATCTGAAGCTTTCAATAAATGTTCAGCCGAAATTGCTTTCACTTTCGCAGCTAATTCTGCTCCTCCGTATGACTCAATTTCATCTGCGTGTATTTTAGGGATCAATCCATACTCTTTTCCTGCTTCTAAAATTCTTTCTGATTGCTCAGGAGTAAATACACCTTTCTCACAAAATACATCATTAAATTTTGCTAATTTTTCTTCTGCTACAACTGGCAACATATCATTAATAATATGTTCTACAAACTCGTCTTCTTTTCCTTTATATTCTTCTGGAACTGCATGAGCTCCCATAAATGTAGGAACTAAATCAATTGGGTGCTCTTTTTGTAAACGTTGCATAACGCGTAACTGCTTTAATTCTGTTTCCCAGTTCATTCCATATCCACTTTTACTTTCAACAGTCGTTACACCGTGAGTTAAAAATGAATCTAATCGACGCTTCGTCTGTTCGAACAACTCATCTTCTGTCGCTTCACGTGTCATTCTCGTAGTAGCGTGTATCCCTCCACCTTCGTTCATAATTTCCATATAGGTGGCTCCTTGTAAACGACGCTCAAATTCATTCGCTCGGCTTCCACCAAACACTACGTGAGTGTGCGCATCTACTAAACCTGGGGTTACAAGACAATCTGTTGCATCTACCACTTCATCCGCTTCTGC
Source organism: Savagea sp. (assembly GCA_030152265.1). Lineage (GTDB taxonomy): Bacteria > Bacillota > Bacilli > Bacillales_A > Planococcaceae > Savagea. The sequence continues at coordinate 7,373 of JASLHQ010000065.1, read as the reverse complement.
TTCATATTTAGGAACTAGCTCTTTCGATGATCCAATCGCTTCAATTATTCCATTTACGATATATACCGCTCCGTCTTCAATAACATTTAATTCAGACATTTGTTCTTTCTTTCTCGGTCCTTTAGTTGTTGAAGCTAATGTAGCAAGTTGTGATGCATTTTTAATTAATAATGAACTCATAATGAAAAACTCCTTTTTATATACTTTTTCGAATTTTTGAATTTCGATACTGTGTCGGTGTTTGTCCAACAGTCGCTTTAAATACACGGCTAAAATAACGAGCATCTCCATAACCGACTTTTGTGGCAATTTGGTAAACAGTGTAGTTTAAATCGAGTAGTAATTCTTTTGCTCTTTCTATCCGCTTGTTTGTCAAATAGTCCACAAATGTTGTATCCGTTGCTTTTTTAAAAAGATTACTAAAATAATTCGAACTCAATTGAACATGTTCAGCAATTTCTTCTAATGTGATTGGATGTTCATAATGGTCTTCAATATATTGCACAGCTTTTTGAATAGATCGGATAGATTGTTCACTTCGATTCATCGCTACTTCATTCATTAATTGAGTAGACACAGTAGAAAAGACAGCCCGAGCTTCTTCCACATTTTCAAACACTCTTATATGTTTTTGAGTATCTTCATATAATCGAAGAACATTTTCTTCATTCGCACCACTTTGTATCGCTGAACGAGCAATTGTAGAAAGTAAATCATTCATTTGAATCCGTAACATTTGCGGTTGCGTATTCCGATTTGTAAACATTTGTTCTTCTAACTCTTTTAGTTCAACTTCAATCGCTTGGAAATTGCACGCTCTTAATTTGCTAATAAATGCTGCTTCGTTAAATGTAAACAACATATCTTCTTCTGTTGATTTCAATTGATTATAATGAATGACCGTATTATTACCGTGAAAGAAACGGTTCTCTTGAGCTTTCATCGCTTCTTCAAAAGAGATTTGAATATTTCTCACATCTTCATAAAATCGACCAATACCGATTGTAACCGTATAATTAGTCATTTCATAAATGTAATTTTTACAAAGGGTTGCGACTTCAATTGCAAGTTGTTCATATTTTTTATAATTCATTTGAATTTCTGCAGCATATAAAATCGCAATTTTTTCTGGTGCAACTGGTATGATAATCGCTTTAGAATTCATTTCCTCCAAACAATTTCCTAATTGTTCCATCACATCATTACGCAATGCCCACTTTCCTTTTTTACTCTTATGGCGAACATATTTATGAAAGTGGTCAATATGAACAACGAATACGAGATTCGGCATTGCTGGTAAACCACACGCTTGACTTCTCATCCAAATATCTCGCGGACTCATAATTCCACCAAACAATAAATCGTAAGCTAAGCTCGTTTTTAATTGTCTCGTTCGATCTATATTAAGGGCAATTCGACGTTTCCTTGTTAAATGTTGGTTTTTCAAGGTAGTAAACATTTCAGTTATTTGATTTATTTCAACTACATCGAGGTAACCTCTTTGAAAAAAATGACGAATCTCCTCTTTAGTAAATTGTTCATCAACGATAATAGCTTCGTTGATTTGTTGCGCTGTCATACTTTGTATGTTTCGACGATCTACTAAGATCAGATCTCCCATTTGAAAAGGTATAGTCCTCAACGATTCCGTATCTATCCATTCATAATTGTCATCAATATTTTGATTTTCATATTGTGTTTTTATTATTGCTCTATGTTTTTTATTTGTAATCGCAACAAATACTTTACTCTTTTTCATTCTATGTCTCCCCCTTTGGTCGACATTACAACGGTTTTTTTAACTTATGGATATGAATCATTTCATGAGCTTTCTCATAACCTGCGTCTGCTAACCGAATAATACTTAATGCGGGATCCATCTTTAACACTCGTTCTAGTTTTTTCGCTCCTGCTACTGTTCCATCTGCTATCGCTGTCATACCGGTGTGTATAGAGTTTCCAATTCCAACCCCTCCACCATGTTGAATCGTAACCATCGATGCTCCTGCACTTGCATTGAGCATCCCTAGCAAAATAGGCCAATCAGCAACAAGATCACTACCATCTTTCATATCTTCTGACTCTCTGTAAGGTGCTGCAATCGTACTTGCTTCAGAATGGTCTCTCGTGATTGCAACAGGACCCTGCAAATCTCCGTTAGCTACCATATCATTTAAAATTTGGCCTAACTCGATTCGTTCTTCATAATTTAACCAGCACGTACGAGCAGGCAATCCGTAGAAATGTAAATTATCTTGGACATAAGTTAGCCATCTCTGCAAACGAGTATCGTGAGCGTAACGATTTAACAATTTTTCATCTATTGCATAAATATCACTTGGACTTCCTGAAAGTGCAATCCATCGACAAGGTCCACGTCCTTCACTATAAAGAGGACGAATGTACTGTGTTACAAAGTTCGGAATATTGAAAGCTTGCTCTAATCCATTTTTATGCGCTTGTCCCCTAATATTATTTCCATAATCAAAGACAATTGCTTCTCTCTTTTGGAATTCAAGCATCGCTTCAACATGACGAATGACTGAGCGTTGAGCGAGATTAATATATGTTTTTCGTTTATTTTTACGTAAATAACTAGCTTGTTCTAAAGTGAGACCTTCTGGTACGTAGCCATCTACTAAATCATGAGCGGCTGTTTGATCAGTCACAATAGAGGGAGTAAAATTTAATTCCAACATTTCACGATAGACATCTGGTGCATTTCCAATTAAAGCAATTGCTAAAGGTTGCTTTAATTCGGCTGCTTCTTGCGCAAGTTCAATTGCACGCTCAGTAGAATGAACTGCTATATCGCAATAGTTGTTTAACAATCGACGATTTACTTTCTCTTCATCAATTTCTACAATAATTGATACGCCACCATGCATAGATACTGAAAGTGGTTGCGCCGAGCCCATTCCACCTAATCCAGAGCTCAGTACAATATGTCCCTTCAATGAGTCATTAAAATAACGGGCTGCAATTTCCCCCATCGTCTCAAAAGTTGTTTGCAGAATACCTTGTACCCCTATGTAAGACCAACTTGCCGCTGTTGCCTGTCCATACATCGTTAAACCTTTTTCTTCTAATTTTTTAAACTCTGCATCGTTCGCCATTGCTGGAACAATCATAGAAGTGGAAGAAATGACGCGCGGGGCATCTTCATAAGTCGTAAATACACCTACTGGCTTCCCTGATTGTATGAGCAACGTTTCATCACTTTTCAACTTTTTTAATTCGGTAATGATTTGCTGAAGTGATTTTTCGTCTCTCGCTGCCTTCCCTCGCCCTCCATATACAATTAAGTCATCTGGGCGCTCAGCTACACGGGGGTCTAGACTATTTAACAATAATCTTAATAAAGCTTCTGTCTCCCAAGTTTCGCAATTCAAGTGTTGTCCGACTGGAGAGTACCATGGTTTTCGCTCGTTCATTTGCAACACTCCTTTGAAAATGGGTAAAACTGTCCCACTTTTTGCGGGACAGTACCATTCATTTTATTGTTCGAGCATCGGAATGCGTACACCACGCTCTTTCGCAACATCGATTGCACGCTCGTATCCTGCGTCAGCATGACGAATAACACCCATTCCTGGATCTGATACTAAAACGCGTTCAATTCGTTGACGTGCCTCATCTGAACCATCCGCTACAAGAACTTGACCTGCGTGTAAAGAATAACCCATTCCTACACCGCCACCGTGGTGAACACTTACCCAACTTGCTCCACCAGAAGTATTAATTAATGCGTTTAAAATTGGCCAGTCTGCAATTGCATCTGAACCATCTTTCATCGATTCTGTTTCACGGTTTGGTGATGCTACAGAACCTGAGTCTAAGTGATCTCGACCGAAGACGATCGGTGCTGAAATTTCTCCACTTGCAACCATTTCGTTCACTTTCAATGCGAACTTGTGACGCTCTCCATATCCGAGCCAGAAAATACGTGACGGTAAACCTTGCCACTGTACCATTTCTTGAGCCATATCAATCCAGTTCACAAGAGCTTCATCGTGACCGAACATTTCTTTTGCTAATGCATCTGTTTTGTAAATATCTTCTGGATCTCCTGAAAGTGCTGCCCAACGGAAAGGCCCTTTCCCTTCACAGAAGAGTGGACGTAAATATGCTGGAACGAATCCTGGGAAGTCGAAAGCATTTTCAACACCCATTTCTTTTGCATACTTACGAATGTTATTTCCGTAGTCAAATGTTTCCGCACCTTTCGCTTGGAAATCTAACATTGCTTGAACGTGAGTTGCCATCGATTGTTTCGATTTTAACTCATACGTTTCTGGATCTGACTTACGTAATTCGAGTGCTTCTTCAAATGTCATACCGTGTGGTACATACCCGTTCAATGGATCATGAGCACTTGTTTGGTCTGTTACGATATCTGGAATGATGTTACGTTCTAACATTTCTGGGTATACTGCCGCACAGTTTCCGACGAGACCGATTGATGCTGGTGTGCCTTCCTTCTGGAATTTTTCAGCCATTTCGAGTGCTTCGTCTAAGTTTTCTGCTAAGTAATCACAGTAACCTTCTTCAATTTTACGTTCGATTCGTTTACGATCGACTTCAACGACGATAATAACTGCTTTCGCCATTTTTCCAGCAAGTGGTTGTGCACCACTCATACCGCCCATACCACCTGTGACGATAAGTTTTCCTGTTAAATCAGGTGTGCCGAATACTTTTTTACCCGCTTCTACGAAACTTAAGTAAGTACCTTGTAAAATTCCTTGAGCTCCGATATAAATCCAGCTTCCTGCTGTCATTTGACCGTACATCATTAAACCTTTTTCTTCTAAATCGTAAAAAGTTTCCCAATTTGCCCATGCTGGTACGATGTTTGAGTTTGCAAGCAATACACGTGGAGCCATTTCATGAGTGCGGAAAATTCCGACTGGCTTACCTGATTGAACGAGTAAAGTTTCATCATTTTCTAATTCTTTCAATGAAGCAACAATCGCATCATAAGCTTCCCAATTACGAGCTGCTTTTCCGATTCCGCCATATACGACTAAATTTTCTGGATCTTCCGCTACTTCTGGATCTAAGTTATTCATCAACATACGAAGTGCTGCTTCTTGTTGCCATCCTTTACAAGTTAATTTATTACCGCGTGGTGCGCGAATTACACGTTTTTCATTTGTCATTTCTTTTTCCTCCTCTATTATGAACAATCTTTATATTCATTAGTCACGTGGGATTACGTGACTTGCGATAACCATCTTTTGTACTTGTGATGTACCTTCAAAAATTTCGAGAATTCGTTGATCTCGGTATAAACGTTCAACGACATAATCTTTCATATAGCCGTAACCACCATGGATTTGAACAGCTTTATTCACGACACGATTCGATGCTTCCGCTGTAAACAATTTCGAAATCGCAGCTTCTCTCGATAAACGATAACCTTTTTTGTCTTTTAAGCTTGCTGCAAAGTAAGTATATAAACGACTCATTTCGACATCTGTTGCCATTTCTGCGATCATCCATTGCAAACCTTGGAATTGGTTGATTGGCTGATCAAATGCGATACGTTCTTTTGAATAATTTAACGTTTCATCAAGTGCAGCTTGTGATAATCCAACAGCCATTGCTGCGATACCGATTCGACCACGATCGACTACTTGCATCGCTAATTTAAATGCGCTATGTGGTTCACCAATCATGTTTTCTTTAGGTACGCGTAAGTTTTCGAAGAACAGTTCATGTGTGCGCGCTCCACGAATACCCATCTTGTCATCTCCTGCACCGTATACGAGACCAGGAGTACCTTTCTCTACGATGAATGCACTAATTCCGTGAGCTCCTTTTGACAAGTCTGTTTTTGCATATACGACAATGATATCCGCATACTTTGCGTTCGTGATAAACACTTTTGAACCATTGATGACCCAATCATCACCATCTTGTACTGCTGTTGTTTTCATTGAGTTAACATCTGTTCCACCACTTGGCTCTGTTAAACCGAATGCAAATAAGTAATCACCGCGACATCCTGGAACTAAAAATTTATCGCGTTGTTCTCGACTCGTACAACCGAGATATAAAGAATCAATTCCTAAGTAGTGAGCAGTTAAAATCGATCCTGTCGCTGCACAAGCACGAGTAATTTCTTCTACTGCGATTGCTTCAGTAATTGCATCCGCTCCTACACCGCCGTCTTCTTCCGGGTAAGCAATACCCATTAAACCTAGTTCTGCTAATTGTGGAATTGTTTCAGTTGGAAAGCGGTTCTCTTCATCTAATTCGACTGCGAGTGGCTTCAACACTTCTTCACTATACTCTTTCACCATGCGGCGAATTTCTAGTTGTTCATCTGTTAAGTCAAAATTCATCTTCATCTCTCTCCTTTATTTTTTAAATACGGTATTGTGCTCACCAAGCATAGGTGGAGCGTTTGATGGATCAGCAGGGGTAGCTGATAATTTCGCTGGGTTTCCGACAAGCGTCATCTTTCCAGCAATCGGATGCTCGATATCAACAAGCATTTCACGTACTTTCATTTGTTCATCTTGCACGACTTCTTCGATTGATTGAATACGAGAAGCTGGTAAGCCGGCATCTAACAACATCGATTCTGCTTCTTCCACCGTATAAGATGATAAAAACTTTTCAATGATCACTTTGAGTTCTTGTTCATGACTTGTTCGAAGTTCATCCGTAGTGAAACGTTCATCCTCAATTAGCTCAGGTTGCTCCATAATATGACAGAGCTTTTCGAATAATGGATTGTTTGCGATAGCGATAACGATATAACCGTCTTTCACACGATACGCATCGAATGGTGTACTTAATGGGTGACGACTTCCGACACGTCCAGGGTTAATTCCGGCAACCGTATTTTGTAAAACGTTCGTTTCTAACATCGCTACGATAGAATCCATCATAGCTACATCAACAAACTGTCCTTCTCCTGTTCTTTCTTTATGGAAGAGTGCAACGAGTGTACCGTATGTAGCAAAAAGCGCTGCGCTCATATCTCCTAATGAAGATCCTGTTCGAGTAGGTGGGGTATGTTCGTATCCAGTGATACTCATCATACCTCCCATCGCTTGTGCGACGAGATCATACGCAGGACGTTCTTTATAAGGGCCATTTTGACCGAATCCTGAAATAGAAGTGTAAATAATGTTCGGATTAAGCGCTTTCACACTATCGTAGTCTAGACCAAACTTTTCCATAATTCCTGGTCGATAATTTTCAACGACAATATCTACTTCGCGGATTAAGTTTCGGATGATTTCTAAATCTTGTTCATCTTTCAAATTGATCTCTATACTTTTCTTTCCGCGGTTCAATAAAGAGTAGTATGCACTCTCTCCCTTTTGATAAGGACCGAAATGTCGTGAATCATCTCC
>JASLHQ010000040.1 GCA_030152265.1 Savagea sp. | reverse complement strand
TTTAAAGCGAATGCTCCTACGTATTATTTTGCGGCGATGCTTAGCTTTAGTGGTGCAAATGAAATAGAGCCACTCATAAGAGAAGCGAAGCGTTATAACGTACAGTTTTTGCCACCATCTCTTTTAAAAAGTAGATGGAATCATACGGTGGAAGGTCAAAACATTCGGCTAGGATTTAAACAAATTAAAGGACTCTCTCGCACTTTTTATCCGGTATGGAAAGAAGTGAGACGAGATGAGACAATTCGAACGATTTATGATGTGGCTCGTCTATTGAAAAAAGAGTTTACAGAACCGTTAGCTCTCGATTTAATTTATTCAGGAGCTTGTGATGAATTGGAAGGCTCTCGCTCTACCAACATTGATCGAATTCCTGCCGCACTAGGGATTGCTCAATTTGGGGATGCCGGAAGCATTAAAGAAATAAAAGGGGAAACAAAGGATCCACTCACTTTGTTGGAAGAAGAATATGCGCGTTTGCAGTTGTATATTTCTGAACACCCACTTGAAAGGATGCGTCAAACTTACACGGAAACGATACCACTTGCTACAATAGAAGAACATATGAATTATGTGAAAGTGCTCGCCTTCATTCGTACGATTCGAACGACGCGTACGAAAAATGGAGAAGCGATGGCTTTCGTGACGATAGAAGATGAAACAGCAACGATGACTGCTATTTTTTTCCCGAAATCGTACAAGCGATTTGCTGAACAGTTGCAAGAGCGAGCGGTTTTGCAGTTGGAAGGTAAAATGCAATTCCGTCGAGGAGAAAAAGAAATAATCGTGAATGAATGTGAACAAATAAGTCAATTATAGCGATGAGCATAAGTAGCTCGTCGCTTTTTTTATGCTCTTTTTTGAAAAACCTTTACGAATAGTATGAAATTATGTATGCTTATTTACAGAAGTGGTATGACCACTAAAAAGAGAGAAGGAGAGCGTTCATGACGAAAGAACAACAAGCTCCTAAGCGATTTTTAGCAATTGTGGAAGAAATTCGCTCAATCATTGAAGAAGAGCAAATTAAAATTGGCGAAAAATTACCGTCGGAACGTTCATTATCTGAAAGGCTAGAAGTTGGACGACCGACGATTCGAGAAGCGTTGCGCAGTATGGAATTACTCGGACTAATCGAGACGAGACGAGGGGAAGGAACATTTTTAGCAGATTTTAAACGCCATCAACTTGTCGAAGTATTATCAACCTTCATTTTACAACGTCAGCAATCTGTCGACGACGTTCGGAAGACGAGAAGAATGCATGAACGGGCTGCGATTACTGAAATTTGTCGTAACGAAGCAGCGGCGAAATTGCCTGTTTGGGAAAGTTTATATGCGAAAGTTTTACATGAAGGAGCTGTGTGGCGTGAAGATGTGATGCGAGAGATGCTCGTCGCCTCTGAAAATCGACTGTCGCTAAAAATTTGGTTTTTAGTGAAACAGTACGATCAAATTCATTACGAAGCATTATCTACCGAACGTGAAGCAGAACCACTCGCACAGCTTTTAGTTCATCTCGGTTTACAAAATGAACGACAAGCTTTAATACATTATGAACAATGGATTGAAATTATTGAACGGGAAAGTAGGGAATGATGATGATTCGCGACTTATTTAAAAAGAAAAAACAAGCAGTAACAATTCCTTCAAAACAAGCAAAAGAAGATGTGCCAGAAGGGATTATGACGAAATGTCCACAATGTAAAGCGATTGAAATGACGACGGAACTATTAAAAGCTGGAAAAGTATGTTCCAAATGTGATTATCACTACACGATGACAGCGCGTGAACGAATGGATTATTTATTTGATGAAGGCAGTTTTAATTCTATCGATGATCATTTGAAAACAGAGAACCCTCTCGGTTTTCCTGGCTATATGGAGAAAGTGAAAGTCGATCAAGAAAAAACGGACTTAAATGAAGCGGTATTAACGGGTATCGCTAAATTAGAAGGAAAGCGCATTGCAGTGGCGATTATGGATTCTAATTTCCGCATGGGTTCTATGGGGTCTGTCGTAGGCGAGAAATTAACTCGCCTCATTGAGCTCGGTACAAAAGAAGAAATTCCAGTCTTTATTTTTGCAGCGAGCGGTGGGGCGCGTATGCAGGAAGGTATTTTATCTTTAATGCAAATGGCAAAAACGAGCGTAGCATTGGAGCGTCATGCTGCAAAAGGGTTGCTATACGTCTCAATTATGACGTATCCAACAACAGGTGGTGTCTCAGCTAGCTTCGCGTCAGTTGGAGACATTAATTTAGCGGAACCACAAGCGTTAATCGGATTTGCGGGTCGTCGCGTCATTGAACAGACTGTTCGGGAGAAACTTCCGGAAAATTTCCAAACGGCTGAGTTTTTATTAGATTGCGGACAGTTAGATGCCGTAATCCACCGTCACGACTTGCGTGAAAAGCTTGCGCTCATTGTCGAATTACATACTGGAGGTACAAATGTATGAAAACATTAGAATTTGAAAAGCCAGTTATTAAGTTGCGTGAGAAAATAGAAGAGTTGGAGCAATTTACTGAAGCGAACGAAGTCGATTTATCCGAAGAGATTCAGCATTTAAAAGCTCGACTTGAAAAATTAGAAACGGACATTTACGGTGATATGGACTCGTGGCAAAAAGTGCAAGTCGCTCGACATGCTGACCGTCCAACATCACTCGATTATATCGCTCAGCTATTTGATTGTTTCATGGAATTACACGGGGATCGATTGTACGGGGATGACGCGGCAATTGTCGGAGGAATCGCCTCATTTGAAGGTTTACCAGTGACAGTAATCGGGCATCAAAGAGGTAAGGACACGAAAGAAAACGTCCGTCGCAACTTTGGGATGCCACACCCAGAAGGATATCGAAAGGCGCTTCGTTTAATGAAACAAGCAGAAAAGTTCAAGCGCCCAATTATTTGCTTTATCGATACGAAAGGGGCATATCCAGGAAAAGCGGCAGAAGAGCGTGGCCAAAGTGAAGCGATTGCACGTAATTTAGTTGAAATGGCAGGGTTGAAAGTTCCAGTCATCTCGATTGTCATCGGTGAAGGTGGCAGCGGAGGGGCGCTTGCACTCGGAGTAGCGAACCACTTACACATGTTGGAACATTCCACATATTCGGTCATTTCGCCGGAAGGAGCGGCATCGATTTTATGGAAAGATGCGAGTCTCGCCCAACAAGCGGCAGAAGCGATGAAAATTACAGCTCCTCATTTGAAAGAGCTCGGTGTCGTCGATGAAATTATTCCCGAAGTATTAGGAGGCGCGCATCGTAACGTCCAGCAACAAGCTGAAAATATGCGAAAAGTCCTCCGAAATTCATTAAACATGTTAAACTCTTTAGATGAGGACGCATTGATTCAAAGTCGTTATGACAAGTTTCGTGCGATCGGTCAATTTACGGAGTAAAGTGAGGGGTCATGTGCCATGAAAAAAATTGGAGTATTGACGAGCGGTGGCGACGCACCAGGAATGAATGCTGCTTTACGTGCGGTCGCGCGTAAAGCACTGTTTGAAGGTATGGAAGTCGTCGGTATTTATCAAGGGTATGACGGATTAATTAAAGGGGAGTTTGAACGATTTGAACTTGGATCTGTCGGTGATATTATTCAACGGGGTGGTACGATTTTACGCTCAGCGCGCAGTCCGGAGTTTATGACAGAGTCGGGGCGCCAAAAAGCAGCGGATAATTTAAAGGCGGAAGGGGTTGAAGGGCTCGTCGTCATCGGAGGAGACGGCTCTTTCCGAGGGGCTCTAGAATTATCTGCTTATGGAATTGCTGTAGCTTGTGTACCAGCTACAATCGACAATGATATTACAGGAACTGAATTCACAATTGGTTTCGATACAGCTTTAAATACAGTCGTCGAAGCAATTGATAAAATTCGAGATACGGCGAGTTCACATGAGCGTATCTTCATCGTTGAAGTGATGGGACGTGACGCTGGGGATTTAGCGCTTTGGGCAGGACTTGGTGGCGGTGCTGAATCGATCATCATCCCCGAAGAGCCTTTAGCAGTGAATGAAGTTGTCGAACGTTTAAAACAAAGTTCAGAACGTGGCAAACAGCATAGTGTAATCGTCATAGCAGAAGGTGTCATGTCTGGCGATAAGCTATCTCAACTTTTAAAAGAGGAAGCAGACGTGGAAACACGCGTTTCTGTTCTCGGGCATATGCAAAGAGGGGGATCTCCTTCTGCGCGTGACCGCGTCATTGCGAGTCGCTACGGAGCTCGTGCAGTAGAAGAATTACAAGCTGGTCAACGAACAGTAGCGATCGGAATGCGGAATCATCAAATCGTCGCTTACCCGCTTCAGGACGTTTTCGAGACGAAAGACTGTTTAGATATGGAAATGTTAAAATTGTCTAAAGAGCTGTCTATTTAAAAGACAAAGTGTCTAATTTCATATATACTAGAGAAGCGAAATATGAATTGAATAACGAATAAGAGGCGGTTAAATCATGAGAAAAACGAAAATTGTATGTACGATCGGTCCAGCGAGTGAATCACCGGAAATTTTAGACCAATTATTACTATCAGGAATGAACGTCGCGCGTTTAAACTTTTCGCACGGAACGCAAGACGAACATCGCGCACGCATTAAAGCAATTCGCGAAGCGTCGAAACGTACAGGTAAAGTTGTCGGTATTTTACTCGATACGAAAGGTCCAGAAATACGTACGCACAAAATGGAAAATGGATCAGTCGAATTAAAATCAGGAGCAGAAGTATCTATTTCTATGTCAGAAGTGCTCGGTACACCGAATTTATTCTCGGTGACATACGATAAATTAATCGATGATCTCGAAGTAGGTTCACTCGTCTTACTCGACGACGGACTTATTCAATTAGAAGTGACGGGAAAAGATTACGATAAACGACTCATTCGCACAGTCGTCGTAAACTCAGGTCACTTGAAAGATAATAAAGGGGTAAACGTTCCAGGAGTTGCGGTTCGACTTCCAGGAATTACAGATAAAGATCGTGAAGATATTTTATTTGGAATTGAACAAGAGGTTGATTTCATTGCAGCGTCATTCGTTCGTCGTCCAGCAGATGTCATGATCATTCGTGAATTGTTAGAAGCGAACGGTGGAAGTTCACTTCATATCATTCCAAAAATTGAAAACGCAGAAGGCGTCGAAAACATCGATGAAATTTTAAGCATTTCAGACGGTGTTATGGTCGCACGTGGAGACCTCGGTGTTGAAATTTTATCGGAAGAAGTACCACTCGTTCAAAAAGAACTCATTCGCAAATGTAACCAAGCAGGTAAACCGGTTATTACAGCGACTCAAATGCTTGACTCTATGCAATGGAACCCACGTCCAACGCGTGCAGAGGCGAGTGACGTAGCGAACGCGATTTTCGATGGTAGTGATGCGATCATGCTTTCGGGAGAAACGGCAGCAGGAGCGTATCCGGTAGAATCAGTGAAAACGATGCACAATATTGCAGTGACGACTGAAAATGCAATCGATTATAAGACGGTTGTTTCAGCACGTCGCCGTGAGCAACATGGCAATATGACGGAATCGATCGGTCAAGCAGCAGCTTATACAGCACTTAATTTGAAAGTGCGCGCGGTCCTCGCACCGACAGAAAGCGGTCAAACAGCACGTATGATTGCGAAATATCGTCCAGGTTGTCCAATTGTCGCTGTCACATCGTCGGAGCGCAATGCGACAAAATTGACATTAGCTTGGGGAGTTTATCCTTTAACAGGAAAGCGTGCGACAACTATCGATGGTATTTTACAAGAAGCGGTTGACGCAAGCTTGGAAAACAACTATATCGACCATGGAGATGTCGTCGTCATTACTGCAGGAGTACCAGTCGGTCAAGCAGGTACGACAAACTTAATGAAAATTCACATTATCGGAGACTTAGTCGCAAGCGGACAAGGAATCGGTAAAGCGAACGTCTACGGTCGTGCAGTCGTCGCTGAAACGGCTGAAGATTTAAAAGGTGTCGACGTGAAAGATGCGATCATCGTCACGAAATCTTCCGATAAAGACATGATTCATCTCATTGAACAATGTGCAGGTCTTGTCACAGAAGAAGGTGGCTTAACGAGTCACGGTGCAGTTGTAGGATTATCACTCGGCATTCCAGTCATCGTCGGTGTTGAAGGTGCAACGGAAAAAATATTAGACGGCAGTCCGATTACGATGCATGCTGAAACAGGATGTATTTACAGCGGTCATGCTCGCGTCTTATAATATATTAATGAAGAGAAGGTCAGTCTGAGGACGACCTTCTTTTTCAATGAATAGGAGGAATGAAAACATGTTGAAATACTTGATCCTATTATTTGTCGGAATCCCTTTCATTGAAATCGTCGCATTGCTTTATTCAGGAAAATGGTTCGGATTGTGGCCTACATTGCTACTCATTGTAACGACGGGTG
>JASLHQ010000032.1 GCA_030152265.1 Savagea sp. | reverse complement strand
ATATAAGTAAAGTTTGAAGTGTAAGGGGGACTTATGATGGGGTACCAGTCTGAAGCACAGTTAGAAAATGAATTAGTGAAACAATTGCAAGATCTAGGGTATGAAGCGGTTCACCTCAAAGATTACGATGACGTGCTTGCCAACTTTCGTGCACAACTCAATAAATTTAATGAGTCAAAGTTACTCGGGAAGCCGTTAACTGATCAAGAGTTTAAACGAGTTCTTGTCGAAATAGAAGGAAAGAGCATTTATGAATCAGCTAAAATTTTGCGTGATAAGCTGCTTATTGAACGTGAAGATGACAATCATGTTTATTTAGAGTTGATGAACACGCGAAATTGGGAAGATAATTTATTTCAAGTGACAACACAAACGACGATGGTAGGGAAGTATGAGAATCGCTATGACATTACGATTTTGATAAATGGCTTACCGATTGTACAAATCGAATTGAAGCGTAGAGGGCTCGATTTTAAAGAAGCTTTTAATCAAATTCAACGGTATCGTCGTCACTCTTTCCAAGGTCTGTATCACTTTTTACAGATCTTCGTCATTAGTAATGGAGTCGATACGAAATACTTCTCTAACTCAGACTATGACATTCAATTCGGTTTCACATTTTTCTGGTCAGATGAAGAAAATAATCTCATCACGGACTTACATGAGTTTACAAAAACATTTTTACAGCCGAATCATTTAGCGAAAATGATTAGTCGTTACATGGTCATCAATGATACAGACAAGGCATTAATGGTGATGCGCCCTTATCAAGTGTACGCTGTTGAAGCATTGGTGAAACGAGCGAATGAAACTGATAAGAACGGTTATATTTGGCATACGACAGGATCAGGGAAAACGTTAACTTCATTTAAAGCAGGACAAATTTTGGCGAATGAAGAAAGCGTTAAAAAAGTGTTCTTTCTCGTTGACCGCCAAGATTTAGATAGCCAAACGACGGCAGAGTTTAATAAGTTTGAAAAAGGTTCGGTCGATCGTACCGATAATACGGACGCTTTAATTAAACAAATTAAAAATCCGCTGAAACGATTTATCGTTACGACAATTCAGAAGATGAGTAATGCGGTAAAAAATCCGAATTATGAGCAAGTGATGGCTCCTTATCGAGAAGAACGCGTCATCTTTATTATTGATGAATGTCATCGCAGTCAATTTGGAGATATGCGCAAAGATATTGACCATCATTTCCAAAATGCGCAATACTTCGGATTTACAGGTACTCCACGATTTGAAGAAAATAAAAGCCAAGATGGTCGAACGACTGCTGATTTATTTGAGAAATGTTTGCATCATTACTTAATCAAAGATGCGATCCGAGATGGGAACGTACTCGGTTTCTCCGTTGAATACATTCGCACGATTCAAACGAGCGTAGACGAGAATGATGACACGAAAGTAGAAGCGATTGATACGGAAGAAGTACTTCAACATCCAGCGCGCTTAAATATGATCACTGATCACATAATTGATAACCATACACGTCGTTCCAAAAGTAAAGGGTATTGTGGCATCTTTGCGGTCGATTCGATTCAATCGCTAATAAACTATTATGATTTTTTTAAGTCGAAAGATCATTCGTTAAAAATTGCAGGCATTTATTCTTTCGGAGCGAATGAAGAAAGCGACGGTACAGCAGAACATTCACGAGAAGCATTAGACCGTATGATTGCAGACTACAATGAAATGTTTGGCACAGACTATTCGACAGATACGTGGGATCGTTACTTTGCGAGCGTTTCTAAAAAAATGAAACAAGCGCAAATCGATATATTGCTCGTCGTCAATATGTTTTTAACGGGCTTTGATAGTAAGCCACTCAATACGTTGTATGTCGATAAAAACTTGCAATATCACAATTTATTACAAGCGTATAGCCGTACGAATCGTGTGGAAAAAGCGACAAAGCCTTACGGAAATATCGTTTGTTATCGTAATTTGAAAGAACAGACAGATGCGACGATTCGTCTCTTTTCTCAAACAGATTCAGTCGATGACGTGCTTATGCAAAGCTATGATGTTTACTTAGAGAAGTTTCAAGAAGCATTACAAGAGCTCAAAGCTATTGCAGCCATTCCGGCAGATGTTGATGCCCTTCAAACGGAAGAAGAGCAGCGGGAATTTATTATCGCATTCAAAAACGTGACGAAGATGTTGCAGCGTCTACAATCGTTTTCTGACTTTGAATTCAATGAAGACGAGTTGCAAATTGCCGAGCAAACATATGAAGACTACAAAAGTAAATATTTTAA
Organism: Savagea sp.; assembly: GCA_030152265.1. Lineage (GTDB taxonomy): Bacteria > Bacillota > Bacilli > Bacillales_A > Planococcaceae > Savagea. The sequence goes on along the minus strand of JASLHQ010000032.1, from coordinate 1,636 downwards.
AATTCATGACACATTGAAAAAAGAAGAACCACGTAAAGAGTCTATTTTACAAGACATTGATTTCGAACTTGAACTTATGCATACAGATCGAATTAATGTTAGCTATATTATGAATTTAATCGCGCAGTTGACGATGGATGATGAAAAAACACGCGAGCAAGAAATTAAATTAATTAAACAAGAACTAGACCATGCCTCTGATAAAAAATTACGTCTGAAAGTCGAACTCATCTACAACTTCTTAGATCAAGTCGTTCCACAGTTAAATGAGAGCGATTCAATTATTGATGCTTACAATAAATACGAAGAAGAAGTACAAGAGCGTGAAATGACTACGTTCGCAGATGAAGTCGGTTTAGCGCAAGAAGTATTGAAAGAACAAGTCGCGACATATGAATACGCGAATATTATTGAAGATAGCACCATTATGGACCGTTTGACAGGTTCCTTTTTAAAGAAAAATAAAGCGATTCAAGCGATTAAACGCTTTATATACGAGCAAGCCGAGAAGTACGGTGCTTAACAAAAGAGGGATGTTCTTCCCTCTTTTTTTATATGGTATGATTTACGAGTGATTGGGATAATATGAAGGAGTGTACAACGATGTCAACAAGTGAAAAACAACGCCAACAACAAACAGAATTACATAAAAAGTTGTGGGCGATGGCGAACGATTTACGCGGACAAATGGATGCGTATGAATTTAAAGATTACATATTAGGATTAATCTTTTACCGTTACTTATCAGAAAAAGTAGAGTTTCGTGCGAATGTGTTATTGAAGGAAGATGAAATGACTTTTGCAGAAGCGTGGGAAGATGAAGACTATCATGAAGATTTGCGACAATATTTAATTGAAGAACTCGGATATGTCATTGAGCCAAAGTATTTATTTTCTTCGCTCATGAAAGAAATTGCAAGTGGTGATAAAGGGAATTTCGATATTGAAATGTTGCAAGAAGGAATTAAAGCAATTGAAGCGTCCACGATGGGAGCAGATAGCCAGGCAGATTTCGAAAACTTATTCGATGATATGGATTTAAACTCATCGAGATTAGGACGAACAGTGAAAGAGCGTTCAGAACTCATCGCAAAAGTTCTCGTCAGTATTGCAGACATCCCATTTTTACAAGATGACGTAGAGATTGACGTATTAGGGGATGCGTATGAATATATGATTTCGCAATTCGCAGCAAATGCGGGTAAAAAAGCGGGAGAATTTTATACCCCTCAACAAGTATCACGCATTTTAGCGAAAATTGTAACGGCAGGTAAAACGGAAATTCGAGACGTTTATGACGGTGCATGTGGATCAGGCTCGCTCCTACTCCGTGTCGGGCGAGAAGCGAAAGTATACAATTACTATGGACAAGAAAAAGTATCGACGACATACAACTTAGCACGAATGAATATGTTATTACATGATATTCCGTACCAACGATTTGATATTCGAAATGCAGATACGTTAGAAGAACCGCAGCATATCGGAAGAACATTTGAAGCGATTGTAGCGAACCCGCCATACAGCGCAAAATGGAGCAGTGACGATAAATTTAAAGACGATGAACGTTTCAGTCAGTACGCAAGACTCGCACCTAAATCACGTGCAGACTTTGCTTTCGTTCAGCATCATATTC
>JASLHQ010000197.1 GCA_030152265.1 Savagea sp. | reverse complement strand
GAATCAACCATCTCCTACGACTTCCAGCTTGCTTCATCTAATAGAAGGCATGGAATGGAAAAATGTTTATTATGAATGGATGGAAAAGATTACGATCGATGATGGAACACATACGATTACAGGTTCTCAAAAGCAACAGTTAAATTTATCAAAAACTCCGAATCAATCTGAATCGACTCCTCCAAAAGAAGAGCCGACACCACCTAATGAGGATCCTGAAGAACCTGAACAAACGAAAGGCTTGAAAGACGGAACGTATACGGTGCCGCTTCAAATATTACAAGAAAAAGCAGATAAACCGTCTTCGATGGCGAAATATGTCGAAACACCAGTCTACGGTATTGTAAAAGACGGGAAACATTACCTTCAAATGACATTGAACGAAAGCGACATGATTCAAAAGATTGTCCTCCACCTCGATGACAGTGCGCCACTTCGTACATTGGCGGTCGCGAACGTCGCTCCATCTTTACAAACTGTTGAAGCGTACGATATCGCAAAAGATGACCAAAATAATAAGCGCACCGTTCAACTGCAAGTGCCCGCAATCGACAAACCGATGACATTAGGCGTGTCCGTCGATACGAAGTCGAACTTCGGGTTTATGGAACATAAAGTGCGCATCATTCCTGAAAACGTAACATATGCAGCACCTGCGCCGGAAAAGTTACCGACCCCATTAACTGAACAACCGTCCATCGACGAAGTGGTCGTGAAAGCAGAAGCCGCGTTAACTCATTTAGAAAACAATCAGCCTGTGACAGAAGCGGAAAAAGCGAAAGTACAACAGTTGATTAATGCCGTGCAAGATGCGGCGAAGAAAGAAGCGTTCCAAAAACGTTTGCAAGCTGTAAACGTACAACAAAAAGAAATCGATCAAACACTCGGACAATTCCCGTACGTCGTTTGGAAAAAAGAGAAAGATGAATTATCTGTCGCAGACGGTTACTTCGAAAAACCAGCAACGGTCGTTGAACGAAATGGCCAAAAATACGCCCAAATCATCATTAAAAATGAAGATTGGTGGCAATATTTCCAAGTGGAAAAAGATGGAACTTATCAAGAAGTGACGACATTAAAAAAAGAAGAGCGGACGAATGAAAAAGGAGAAAAAACGGTCGTTCGACTCGTCGAATTTCCATTTGACGCATTCGACCGAGAAATTAACGCAAAAGTACACATTATCGTCAAAGGGATTCCAGGATTTGAATACGACAATAAATATGGTATTCGTATAGTCATTCAAGATGACCGGAAAGAAACGGTGAAAGAAGATCCAGCAGAACAGAGAGCGGAACGCGCATTGAGCGCATTAGAGAAACAGACGAAAGTGACGGAAGCGGATAAACAACGCGTTCAAAAGCTCATCGATGAAGTGAAAGATCCAAAAGCGAAACAGCTGTTCCAAAAACGTTTAAATGCGGTGAACGTTACAGTTGAAAAGCAGGAAGACCGAGCTGTACAAAAAGCGAAAGACGCACTCGCACAATTGGAAAAACAAAAAACAGTCACTGAAAAAGACAAACAATCCGTACAAGCGCTCATTCAAAAAGTGCAAGACGCTCAAACAAAAAATGAGCTCCAAAAGCGCCTCAACCAAGTGAAAGTGACCGAGCCGGAAAAAGCTAAGTGGCAATCGATTGACTACGTCGTCTGGAAAGGTGATAAAGATGAAACGTCTGTAGCCGATAGTTATTTCGCAAAACCAGCGCAATATATGAAAAAAGGCGGCAAACATTTCATTCGTATTACAGTCAAAAACGAAGATTGGTGGCAATATTTTAAAGTGCAAGCGAACGGAACGTATGAAGAAGTGAAGACGATTTCGACGAATAAAGAAGAAAAAACACGCATTGTAGAATTTGAAATCGACGATCCAAAACAAATAGTACATGCGAAAGTGCATATTATCGTCACGGGCATTCCAGGCTTTAACTACGATAATAAGTATGACATTCGCTTGAAATTTGGACAGTTGAACGAACAACAAGAGACGTCATCTACTGTAACTCCAGGTGGGACACCTTCAACAAATGACACTACACGACCAACAACGCAAGTAGACGAACAAGATGAAACGTTGACGTATGACCGTACAGCGGACGCACCATCAACGGAAACGGTCGTCACAGATGTGAAGCATGCGACGAGCGGACCGTCTTTCAATCCGAAAACAGGCGACCATTCACAACTCGCTTTATTTACAGCTTTGCTTTTATTATCGAGCAGCGTACTTTTATGGAAAGGCTATCGACGTGTTCGCATGAACAGTTTGTAAAATGTTACGTGTAGATGATGCGCTCATCTACACGTTTTTTTAAAAGGAGAATGGAGATGAAACGATTAATCTTACTACTTTTTAGTCTCGTCTTCATCGCAGGATGTCAAACGGGGCCGAATATCGATTTGGAAAAAGTAGAAGCGCTAGACCGAGAAGGCCATCGCATCGTTTCGACAACAGTCGCATTAACCGAAATAATGGATGCATTGCATGTCGATTTGATCGGGAAGCCTTCGAGTTATAAAACATTGCCACAACGTTATGACGAAGTGATCGAAGTCGGTAATCCGATGAGTCCGGATATGGAGCTCATTTTAGCTTTGCAACCGAAACAACTGTTGTCCGTGACGACATTGCAATACGATTTGGAACCATTGTTTGAAAAAAACGGGATGGAAGCGTATTATGCCGATTTAAAAAGTGTTGAACATATGCTGAAAGAAATTGAAACATTCGGTGCGATGTACGGGCGTGAGCAAGAAGCAGCCGATGTCGTCGCTCCTTTTTATACGATGATGGAGGAGATGGAACGAAAGACCGCTTCGCTTGAAAAGCCACGCGTTTTAATTTTAATGGGCGTACCTGGAAGTTATTTAGTCGCGACGGAACATTCGTATATCGGCAACTTAGTAAAATTAGCAGGAGGAGAAAATGTGATTGAAGGAGAAAGTGTGGAGTATGTCGCATCGAATACCGAATATTTACAACATGCCGAACCGGATATTATTTTGCGTGCCGCACACGGTATGCCAGATGAAGTCGTGGAAATGTTCGACCGTGAATTTCAAGAAAATGATATTTGGAAACATTTCGAAGCGGTACAAAACGGCCGTGTGTATGATTTAGAAGAACGCATTTTCGGTATGACGGCAAGCCTATCTGCGGAAGAAGCGCTTCACACATTACATGCGATGTTATACGAAAGTGAGGGAAGGCGATGAAACAGTCGATTTGGATGATGAGTGTGACGGTTATTTTGTTGCTGACGATTGTGTTATCGGCGACGACAGGAACGTTAGCGGTCACACCGCTCTCTTTCATACAAGGGCTTTGGAGCGGACATGACCCGCAAGTCGAAATTGTGAAAGATTTGCGCCTCCCTCGTATCGTCATCGCGATTTTTGCAGGTGCCGCATTAGCTGTATCGGGGGTATTACTGCAAGCGGTGATGCGCAATCCGTTAGCGGAGCCCGGTATAATCGGCGTGTCTGCCGGTGCATCGTTTACTGCTGTCGCTGCGATTACATTATGGCCGACTTTGTTTTTTTATATGCCGTTTTTTGCGATGCTCGGTGGAGCGTTTGCGTTTTATCTCGTTTACCGTCTTTCTTGGTCGTCAGGCTCAGATCCGCTTCGTATGATTTTAATCGGAGTAGCGATTAATGCGGTATTTACGAGTTTAGGGCAAGTGCTCCATTTTTC
>JASLHQ010000194.1 GCA_030152265.1 Savagea sp. | reverse complement strand
ATCCCGATTTCGATGTCGAGTGAGATCGGTTCTGTCGGTTTAATAGAACGCGAAAATGCGACTATTTTGAATGCGGCGCTTATGACGACAATTCGACAAGTATCGCGTGGTTTTCGTCGAGCTTTAGAAGAAGCTGGTATTCAAGCAGCCATTTATTTAGGACAAAATGATGGCACACTCATGACAGGTGAGTATGCAGAAAAATATCCTATTTTTACAATCGCTTGTGGACCTACAAATTCGATTCGAGGAGCAGCTCATTTGTCGAATGTAGACAATGCAATCGTGGTAGATATTGGGGGAACGACAACTGATATTGGTGTGCTTGTAAACAATTTCCCACGTCAAACATCTTTAGCAGTAGAAGTTGGAGGAGTGCGAACGAACTATCGGATGCCTGATATTTATGCAATTGGTTTCGGTGGCGGGACGTGTATTACGCGCCAAAAGGATTCATGGAAAGTGGGTCCAGAAAGTGTCGGATACCGTTTAATGCAAGAGGCGAAATCGTTCGGTGGAGAAACGTTGACAGCGACAGACGTAGCGCTCGGTGTTGGAAAACTCGAAATTGAAGGAACGGACAGTTCTCGAATTACTGAACCTGTCCATGACATATATCCACTCTTTACGCAGTTAGTAGCAGAAGCAGTTGACCGCATGAAAACGAGTGCGGCACCGATTCCAGTTATTTTAGTTGGAGGAGGCGCAGCTTTAATGCCTACAACGTTAGAAGGTGCCTCCGAAGTCATTCGTCCGGATCATGCGAGTGTTGCGAACGCAGTAGGTGCCGCATTAGGCGATATTAGTGGGACAGTTGAAAAAGTTTATGCGCTTGAGAACATTACACATGAAGAAGCGCTGCAGGAAGCGAAAACAGAAGCGATTGAACAAGCGGTAGAGGCAGGGGCTGAACGGAGTAAAATCGAAGTGATTGAATTGGAAGATTATCCGCTCGCTTATATGCCTGGAAATGCAATTTTAGTAAAAGTAAAAGTAGCTGGTCCTCTAGCAAGATAAATTTTAAAAACAAGTTTTGCATATATGCAAAGCTTGTTTTTTATTTTTGTATAAATAGTAGTGACAAAGTCAGAATAATGATAATTTCTCCGTGCTCCTAGTCTATTGTTCATATTTTTCAAAAAATACGAAACATATGGAAAAAATATCCGTATAGAGTATGTAAAGGAGGGAGTAAAATGGCGAAGAAAATAATTTTACTTTTTAGTTTGTTCGGTCTGTTGAGTGGTTTTGGTTATTGGGCGTATTCAACAAAAAGTACTCACCCGTCCTTTGTATGAGAGTGGATGGCGATTATTGAGCACGAAACGTTACAGTTAATCGAGTTCACAGAAGATGAAAGAATGATGTTGAAGACGTGGGAAGAGGAACGCGAAGCGACGTACAAAGCGGGGAAGCAACAGAAAAACAACCGTGCGTTGTACTATCATGTGACGATTGATTCAAAGGAATATTATCTCATCTATCCAGAAGCGGACAATTTAAATTACGCATATTTGATGGAGTCGACCGCTCGAACGAAATCGAATACGATGCATGGCAAAGTTGTTTGCGAATTGATCCGTCCGTAAATCGAAAAGATTCTCTAGAGGTTAGAGGAAGTCTAATTTGTAGAGAGTCCTTTCATTTATGGGTCCGTAGCGTCTTCCTTTCCTGTATAATAAATAGGAGGAGATGGTAAGATGAGGAGAAGGTTTATTCTCATGTCAGTGCTCATCGTCGCTTTCTTGCTTGGCGCTTGCGACGCGAAGCCACTGGAACAAAATGTGCAACACGTTTTTTCAGGGGAGAGTGAGCACTGGAAGCTTGAGCATTATGAAGTGAATGTAGACTCGAAAAAACATTTCATCGGCAATGGCAAGTTGCGGATGAAAGGACAAGACGAGTATGCAGCGAATCATTTAACATTTACTACATACTTTACGATTCAAGGTGAAGAAAGACCAGTTCACGCAGGATCGGTCGCAGGCGATTCGGTTAATATCGCGACCTTTGAAACAGGAAGTATTGAAAGCGATGAAGCGAACGATGGAAAAAATGCGCTTCAGTTCGAAGACATCGAGCGCATTCATGTAGAAGTACAGTGGGAAGAACTTGGAGATCCTACTTTTCATGTAGAAACGATTCAATTATATGAAAAAAACAGGAAGTGAGTACTCGCTCGCTTCCTGTTTTGTCTTTTGAACCTCTCGTTACTAAAGTAACGAGATTCCTAATATCTTTAGTTTTCAAAGAACGTTAAGCATAGTATACCAACCGAACATACGTTTGACAACAAAAAGGTGATTCATCCCATCACTAAAGTGACGGGTGTTCTCACCTAAATTATAAAATGACGTCTGGTGTTTCTGGAATAATTTGTCCACCATCGATGACGAGCGCTGGTCCTGTAATGTAATTCGCTTCTTTTGAGGCGAAGAAAGCGACCGCTGCGCCGATATCTTCCGGTTCGCCGAGACGTTTCATCGGGACGGCCGCAGCACCTTTTTCACTTAAAATGCCGAGTTGCTTTTTCAACCCTTCTGTCGCGATCATCCCGGGTTGTACCGAGTTGACCGTCACGCCAAATTTCGCATATTCTACAGCTGTACTGCGCATAAATCCAAGAATCGCGGCTTTTGTCGCTCCGTAGATTGACCCTCCAGGATAACCCGTAATGTCTCCTGTGATTGATGAAGTTAAAATGACGCGTCCGTAGTTTTGTTCTTTCATCAATTTTAAAATCGGCTTCGCTGTGAAGAAAATCCCTTTTAAGTTGATGTTTTGAATCGTATCCCAATCTTGTTCAGTCATATTTTCGATGTACACTTCTGGATAAATGCCCGCATTCGCTGCTAAAATATCGATTTTTCCATGTTTCGTTGCGATTTGCTGGACGACATCTTCAATATTAGCTACGTTTGTTACGTCCAGCTTGTAAAATTCCCCGCCGATCGCTTCTGCAGTTGCTTCACCTGCTTCTTCGTTAATGTCACAAACCATTACACGTGCTCCTGCTTTCGCTAATGTTTCAGAAATCCCTTTTCCAATCCCGTTTGCCCCACCTGTCACGACCGCAATTTGTCCTGTTAAATTAAACATATTGACAATCACTCCTTTTTCATAATCCACCATTAATGTACCATAAATATGGAAAATAATCGATGAAAGAAAGAGTCCTTTCATCATATTTTTAGAAAGAATTATATATTAGGATGTTTAGAATTGGTGTTTTATGGTTAAACATAGAGTACGTAACACAATGGCTTACGGGAGGAGGAATGGCAGATGAAGCGATTTGTCAGTTTTATCGTAAGTGTCATATTGCTTGTCACACTTGGGGTTATGGGATTTTTATTGCTCAATCAACCAGAAGTGGCAACGTATCAACAGGCGCTTAGGGGATATGAATGGTTCCATCCGACATTATTAAGTTTATTCATCGTATCGGTCGTCATCGCTTTTGCAATTTTAATATTTTCATTAAGCCCGTCGTACAAAAAACGCGGCCTCTATTTGAAATTTGACGATGGTGAAATTTACATGAATAAAAAGTCGATTGAAAAAAATGTGCAACATACGTTAGCGAAATATGATGACGTTCGTCAGCCGTCGATTGATGTGACACTTTATCAGAAAAAACACGCTTCTTACGTCGACATTCATGTCAATATGCTGATGGCACGTACCGAGCAAGTGCAAACTTTACTGGAGACGATTCGCAATGACTTGAAGGAAAGTACGGAACATTTTTCAGAATTGCCCGTACGAGAGGTGAGTTTGAATGTGCTCGATCAAAAAGCGTTAAATCAACGTGTTTTATAAAGGAGGCGGTATGCTATGCAAGATGAACGAACGGTAGCGTGGTTGCGCACGTACCGCTGGCGCATCGTCGGTGCACTCGGTATGTTAATCATCGCAATTTTATTTTTAACTCTTGGATTTTGGAAAACGATGTTACTCGTTAGTTTGAGTATAGTCGGTTGGGGAATCGGCTATATGAAAGACCATTCAGAGAGCGTCTTTTTATATTTAAATCGGGTATTCCGATAAGAATAATGAGAAATGGAGATGAACGATTATGACAAACAGAGCAGAAGAACAATACAATCGACAAACAGAGGTAAATGAAAAAGCATTGGAAAATCAACCACAATTCGAAAACAAATTAACATTTGATGACAATGTCGTTGAAAAAATCGCAGCGATTTCAGCGCGTGAAGTGAAGCCGCCTTTCATATCTAAAATCCCTTTCACTTCACGCGCTGAAATAGCTGCAATTTTTTCAACGACATTGTCATCAAATGTTAATTTATTTTCAAATTGTGGTTGGTTCTCATCGGCTTTTGCATTTACCTC
>JASLHQ010000170.1 GCA_030152265.1 Savagea sp. | reverse complement strand
GCCTACATTGCTACTCATTGTAACGACGGGTGTGCTCGGTGCTTATTTAGCGAAGCGAGAAGGAATGAAAGCGTGGCAACAATTTCAATATCGAATGCAAACGATGGATGCTCCTGGACTTGCATTAATTGATAGCGTTTTAATAGGAATGGCAGGAATTTTGCTCGTTTTACCAGGATTTATTACAGATATATTTGGTTTTTTACTGCTTTTTCCGTTTATTCGTAAGCGCATTCGGCCATTTTTTATTCGGAAGTTAGCGAAAAAGATGCGAAACGACGAAATAATAATTATTAATGGAAAACGTATAAAGTAAAAAAAAAATGTCTAGACGTCTTGAAAACATTGCATTAGTTACAAATATAAGAAAAGTGAAAACGCGTTAAAAATCAGTTTATTAAAAAAGGTAAAGCGTTTCCATTCACAAAAGATGAAAAGTTGATTATAATAAGATATGGAACTGTTTAAAAACGTAGAAAATTAAACACAATCTAATCTAACAAAATTCGAACACTCCACATCCCATCATTCGAGATGTTAGTTAGAGGTACAGAAGGAGCGAATATTTATGACAGCAACAAAAGGGTTAGAAGGTATCGTTGCAGCACAATCTCAAGTGAGTTCAATCATCGATTCAACACTCACGTATGTAGGATACGACATCGATGAACTTGCAGAGAAAGCTAGCTTTGAAGAAGTAGTATATTTACTTTGGCACAAACGTTTACCAAATGCGGAAGAATTAGCAGAGATTAAAGAACAGCTCGCTGAAAACATGACTCTTCCACAAGGTATTATCGATCATTTCAAACTTTATCCAATCGATCAAGTACACCCGATGTCAGCACTCCGCACAGCGGTGTCAATGCTCGGGCTTTTCGATGAAGAAGCTGAAGTGATGGAAGTAGAAGCGAACTACCGTAAAGCACTTCGATTACAAGCGAAAGTAGCAGCAGTAGTGACAGCATTCTCACGCATCCGTAAAGGTTTGGAGCCAGTTGCACCGAAAAAAGAACTCAGCTATGCAGAGAACTTCCTTTACATGTTAGATGGCGAAGAGCCAGAAGCAATCGCAATCGAAGCGATGGATAAAGCGCTCGTTTTACACGCTGACCATGAATTAAACGCATCTACATTTACAGCGCGTGTATGTGTTGCGACACTTTCTGATATTTATTCAGGTGTGACAGCAGCAATCGGCGCATTAAAAGGACCACTTCACGGTGGAGCGAACGAACAAGTCATGATCATGCTTGAAGAAATCGGTTCAGTAGACAATGTTGAGCCTTACATTCAAGCGAAGATTGACAATAAAGAAAAAATTATGGGCTTCGGACACCGCGTTTATCGCAACGGTGACCCACGTGCGAAGCACTTAAAAGAAATGTCACGTCAATTGACGGAATTAAAAGGTATGCCTGAGTATTATGAGATGTCAGTGAAAATCGATGACTACTTCACGAAAGCGAAAGGTATTTTACCGAACGTTGACTTCTACTCAGCAACTGTATATCATTCATTAGGTATCGACCATGACTTATTTACACCAATTTTCGCGGTGTCACGTATGGCTGGTTGGACAGCTCACATTTTAGAGCAGTATGAAAACAACCGTTTGATTCGTCCACGTGCTGAATATGTCGGACCGGACTTACGCAAGTATGTTCCAGTTGAAGAACGATAATATTCATAACGTGTTAACGATAGAGACAATTGTCTCTGTAAATATATATTGAGGAGGACTTTATCAATGTCAAACGCACAAAAAGTAACTATGGAAAACGGTGTACTTAACGTACCAAACAATCCAGTAATCCCATTCATCATCGGTGACGGTACAGGTCCAGATATTTGGAACGCATCTGTACGTGTAATCGATGCAGCTGTTGAGAAAGCTTACAACGGCGAAAAGAAAATCGAATGGAAAGAAGTTCTTGCGGGAGAGAAAGCATTCAACGAAACTGGTGAATGGTTACCACAAGAAACACTCGATACAATCGAAGAATACTTAATCGCAATTAAAGGACCACTTACAACGCCAATCGGTGGTGGATTCCGTTCATTAAACGTTGCATTACGTCAAGAATTAGATCTCTTCGCATGTTTACGTCCAGTACGTTGGTTCGAAGGTGTACCTTCACCAGTTAAACGTCCACAAGACTGTGACATGGTCATCTTCCGTGAAAACACAGAAGATATCTACGCAGGTATCGAGTACGAAGAAGGTACAGACGAAGTTAAAAAAGTAGTTGAGTTTTTACAAAATGAAATGGGCGTTAAAAACATCCGCTTCCCAGAAACTTCAGGTATCGGTATTAAACCAATCTCTGAAGACGGAACGAAACGTTTAGTACGTTCAGCGATTCAATTCGCACTCGACAACAACCGTAAAAACGTTACAATCGTGCACAAAGGTAACATTATGAAGTTCACTGAAGGTGCATTCAAGAAGTGGGGCTACGAAGTTGCAGAGCAAGAGTTCGGCGACAAAGTATTCACATGGAACCAATACGATGAAATTAAAGAAAAAGAAGGCGTTGACGCTGCAAACAAAGCACAAGCAGACGCTGAAGCGGCAGGCAAAATGATCGTTAAAGATTCAATTGCTGACATCTTCTTACAACAAATTTTAACACGTCCACGTGAGTTCGACGTAGTTGCTACAATGAACTTAAACGGAGACTACATCTCAGATGCTCTCGCAGCACAAGTAGGTGGAATCGGTATCGCACCAGGTGCGAACATTAACTACGTTACAGGACATGCTATTTTCGAAGCGACACACGGTACTGCTCCGAAATATGCTGGCCTTGACAAAGTGAACCCATCATCAGTTATCCTTTCAGCAGTTATGATGCTCGACCACTTAGGTTGGACAGAAGCTGGCGAAATGATCACGAACTCAATCGAGAAAACAATCTCATCTAAAGTTGTTACTTACGACTTCGCACGTCTCATGGACGGCGCAACAGAAGTGAAAACTTCAGAGTTCGCTGATGAGCTCATCAAAAACTTATAATTTTTAAGAAAGAGGAGTCTTTGTACTCCTCTTTCCTATACATAAAATGATTTATTGCTTATACTTAATATAGAGAACGACTAGTCACAACTTATTCGTGTATAAAAGTGATGATCGATCGTCGCTTTTTTATAAAAATGACTACACATAAAGGAGCGTTTTGTTATGACAATGCAACGTAAAAAAGTATCTGTAATCGGTTCAGGTTTCACAGGAGCAACGACAGCGTTTTTACTCGCGCAAAAAGAACTCGCTGATGTCGTCATCGTCGACATTCCAGAAATGGAAAACCCAACGAAAGGGAAAGCACTCGACATGTTAGAGGCAAGTCCCGTTCAAGGATTCGATGCGAACATTATCGGAACGAGCAATTATGAAGATACGAAAGACTCAGATATCGTCATCATTACAGCAGGAATTGCACGTAAACCAGGTATGAGCCGAGATGATCTCGTTCAAACGAACCAAAAAGTAATGGAATCTGTTACAGAGCAAATCGTCAAATACGCACCAAATGCGATTATCCTCGTATTGACAAACCCAGTAGATGCGATGACATATACAGCATTTAAAAAATCAGGATTCCCGAAAGAGCGTGTCATTGGACAATCTGGAGTGCTCGACACAGCGCGTTTCCGTACATTTGTCGCACAAGAGTTGAACTTATCAGTGAAAGATGTGCAAGGATTCGTACTCGGGGGACACGGTGATGAAATGGTTCCACTCATCCGCTACTCTTCAGCAGGAGGCGTACCGCTCGCTGACTTAATTCCAGCAGATCGCATGGAAGAGATTATCGAACGTACACGTAAAGGTGGCGCTGAAATTGTCAACTTACTCGGTAACGGTTCAGCTTATTACGCACCATCAGCAGCACTCGTCGAAATGGCAGAAGCGATTTTGAAAGATCAAAAACGCGTGCTTCCATCTATCGCTTATTTAGAAGGGGAATACGGCTTACATGACCTTTACCTCGGAGTACCAACAGTACTTGGCGCAGGTGGAATTGAAAAAGTGATTGAATTAGATTTAACAGAAGAAGAACAAGCAGCTTTAAACAAATCAGCAGATGCTGTTCGTTCAGTAATGAATATTCTTTCTTAATAAATGATGATCTACCGCATGAAAGTGTGGTAGATTTTTTGTTTTGAGAAAGGAAAATAACGGAATTTACACAATCTTAACGTTTGAAAGGTAGGTCTCTTGTCGATTTTCATTCATATTATTGATACAATTTAAATGAAATATTCACAAAACTTCAAGATAGACTTAAAAATACGAAAGAGAAGGTAGCGAAGGACTCAATGAGAAATGAAGATAAAAAGATTTTAATTGTCGATGACGAACAGCCGATTCGTACATTACTTGAATACAATTTAAAACAGTCGAACTACGAAACGTTAACCGCAGCGGATGGTGAAGAGGCGCTCGAAAAAATTCGCTCGGAACGCCCCGACCTCGTATTGCTTGATTTAATGTTACCGAAACTAGACGGTATCGACGTTTGTCGTCAATTGCGTCATGAAGAAAATAACGTACCAATTATTATGTTAACGGCCCGTGGAGAAGAACCAGATAAAGTGCTCGGGTTAGAAATTGGGGCGGATGACTACATGACGAAGCCTTTCAGCCCGCGAGAAGTGTTAGCGCGTGTAAAAGCAGTACTACGCCGTTCGAAACAGTCAGGACAAGAAGAGCAACAAGAACAATTAAAAGAAGGTTCTCTCATCGTCTATCCAGAACGTTATGAAGTGCTAAAAGATGGCGAAGAACTTGAATTTACACCGAAAGAATTCGAATTACTCGTTTACTTTATGCAAAATAAAAACCGTGTCCTCACTCGAGACCAGTTATTGAGCGCTGTATGGAATTATGATTTCGCAGGTGACACACGCATTGTCGACGTACATGTCAGTCATTTACGTGAAAAAATTGAAGAAAATACGAAAAAGCCGAAATATATTAAAACTGTGAGAGGGATTGGATATAAATTCGAGGAGCAAAAATAATGAGACAGACGATTTACTCAAAACTTGTCGTTGCGGTCATGACGGTTTTGTTCGTTATGATGACAATTGCTGCTATCGTGTTTAGCCAGTTTTTTTATTTGTTTGAACAACAAGTAGACGCGACGATTCAACAAAAGTATTGGAGTTTTATCGTCATCGTCATTACTTTATTGTTTTTTACGACAGGACTTATTTTAGTGCGTGTCATTTATGCTTATACGAAGTCAGTAGAGACTGTAACACGTACAGCTGAACAATTAACGTCGGGCAATTATTTGGCGCGTGTGCCGATGACAGACGTGACGGATGACCGATTAAGTATTGCGATGAACCAAATTGCAAGCAATCTTCAAGAACTTAAAATTTTACGTGAGATGGATCAAGAACGGACGAAAACGCTTGTTGAAAGTATCGGAAGTGGACTCCTCATGTTCGGTCGAGAAGGAAATTTAAATATGGTGAACGGTGTTTTTGAAAAGCAATTCGGCTACAAACGTCGAGACATACTCGGTAAACAATTTTACAGCATTGAATTTCCTGAAGAAGTGGAAGAAGTGATTGAAGAGGTTTTTTTAACGGAAGCTATTTACGAAAAACAAATGACTTTGCGAAGAGAAGAGGAACGCTTACATTTGAGTGTTTACGGCGCTCCTGTTATTGGAATGCATGGCAATTGGCTCGGCATTATTATCGTCTTTCATAATATTACAGAGCTCGTTCGTTTAGAAGAAATACGAAAAGATTTTGTTGCAAACGTGTCCCACGAACTGCGTACACCTGTTACGTCGATTAAAGGATTTACTGAAACGATATTAGATGGCGCTATCGATAATCAAGAAGTGACGATTCAATTTTTAGAAATCATTCAAAAAGAAAGTGATCGACTTCAACTGTTGATTGATGATTTGTTAGAGTTATCTCGCATTGAACGTACTGAATTTCAGTTGCAAATGAAATATGTTAAAATATCGGAAGTCGTTCAAGATGCGATTGCCATTACAGAAAATCAACGTCTTGATCAACAAATTGATTTGCGTGTAGAAGGAAATGAAGCAGTTGTAGTTGAAGCGGATGATCGTCGCCTCATTCAAATATTCGTCAATTTGTTAACGAATGCGATTACCTATTCAAAGCCGAATACGTGCATTCACGTCACTTATGGAACGACGGAAAAGGAAGTGTTTGTTTCAATTCGAGATGAAGGAATCGGAATTGCCCCTGAAGAAAAAAATCGTTTATTTGAACGGTTTTATCGTGTCGATAAAGCGAGAGCACGTGATTCTGGTGGAACAGGGCTCGGTCTTGCGATTGTGAAACATTTAGTAGAAGCACATAAAGGACGAATTGAAGTGGAAAGTGAAGTTGATGAAGGTACGACATTTACGATTTATTTGCCACCTAGACAATCGAATAGGTCTGGAACGAAAACAGTTTAGCAAATCGCTAAACTGTTTTTGTTATGCGTGAATCCGAATTGATGTTCGTGGTACACTAGAGATACGATGATTAAAAAAGGAGACGAATCAATGACGAAACCAAAATTACTATTATTAGACGGGAATAGTTTAGCATATCGCGCATTTTTTGCCTTACCGCTATTAACGAATAGTCAGGGGATTCATACGAACGCAGCATACGGTTTTACGATGATGTTGCAAAACATTTTAGAAGAACATCAACCGGA
This sequence comes from Savagea sp., assembly GCA_030152265.1. Lineage (GTDB taxonomy): Bacteria > Bacillota > Bacilli > Bacillales_A > Planococcaceae > Savagea. The sequence continues at coordinate 1,752 of JASLHQ010000170.1, read as the reverse complement.
ACAAATTCTCGTCGCTTGGGATAAAGGGAAAGTGACATTTCGCCATGAAACTTTCAAAGAGTATAAAGGAGGTCGTCAAAAAACACCGAATGAATTGCGTGAACAGTTCCCAATTATTCGAGATATTTTAACAGCTCACGGCATCGCACAATATGAATTAGAAGCGTATGAAGCGGATGACATTATTGGGACGCTTGCGAATCGTTACAATGATTCACATGAAGTGATCATCATTTCAGGTGATAAAGATTTAACGCAGCTCGTTACAGATAAAACGACTGTTTTCATCACCCGTAAAGGGATTACCGATATGGAAAAATATACCCCGGAACATGTGATGGAGAAGTACGGGATTACACCACCACAAATTATCGATATGAAAGGGTTAATGGGCGACAGTTCAGACAATATTCCAGGCGTCCCAGGAGTCGGAGAAAAGACGGCGTTAAAATTGTTAAAGCAGTATGAAACGATGGAAGGTGTGTACGAACATCTTGATCATATTACAGCGAAAAAACTGAATGAAAATTTAACGACGTATCGCGACCAAGCGTTCATGAGTAAACAGCTTGCGACGATCGAAGTGAATGCTCCAATCGATGTGCCTGCCGATATGATGAACTACGCAGGACCGGACCTTGAGAAATTACGCGAGCAATATGAAATGTTAGAATCGAAACGTTTGCTCGATCAATTAAAAGGAGATGCCCCTTCTGAAATGCAAGTCGAAATTTCTTATGTCACTTTTGACCGCGAAGAAGGAATCGTTTGGCCGAAAAAAGCGAGCCTTCATATTGAATTGGACGGAGATAATTATTTAACCGACCCCGTACTCGTCATGACGATAGCAATGGAAGGAAAAGAAGGTAGCGACGGTGTGTACACATTTGATGAACGACAAATTGCTGAATATGAGTCGTTAAAAGTATGGTTAGAAGACGAAACGATCATGAAGTACGCATCGGATACGAAAGCGATTCAAAGTGTACTTCATCGTTACGGCATTGAATTGCGCGGGGTTCAATACGATTTATTGCTCGCTTCCTACATCGCGGATGCATCCAATGCTCAAAAGGAAATTGCACAATTAGCAGAAGATTTAGCTTTACCGTATGAAGTTCGTCGAGACGAAGACGTCTATGGTAAAGGGGCGAAACGTCAAGTACCTGAATTTGACGTTTATACGTATCACGCTGCAACGAAAGCGAAGGCGGTTTGGGATAGTGTACCGATTGTAGAAGAGCAGTTAAAAGAGAGCGAACAGTATGAGCTATTCCACGACTTAGAACTCCCGCTAGCTTCTATTTTAAGCGAAATGGAAACAGAAGGTATTGCGGTGGACGAAACGGTTTTACAAACGTTAGGAAAAGATTTAAGTGAGCGACTTGCGATGTTAGAGTCTGATATTTATACGTTAGCAGGAGAAACGTTCAATATTAATTCTCCAAAACAACTCGGTGTCATTTTATTTGAGAAAATTGGTCTCACTCCGATTAAAAAGACGAAAACAGGATATTCTACAGCGGCGGATGTTTTAGAAAAACTTGAACATGAGCATGAAATTATTGCGCTCATTTTGCTTTACCGTCAGCTCGGCAAATTGAATTCAACTTACGTAGAAGGTTTGCAAAAAGAGATTCATACAGATGGTAAAATTCATACGCGCTTCCAACAAGCACTAACGACGACGGGACGTTTAAGTTCAATTAACCCAAACTTACAAAACATTCCAATTCGCCTAGAAGAAGGGCG